>JBILGL010000320.1:0-5449 GCA_044351075.1 Isosphaeraceae bacterium
CAGGCCTTTTGAAAGAGCCTTGCTCAAAGCCGAACAGGCGACCAAAGAGGGCGACGAAATCGGCCCTGTCTTCGCCGCATCCGGCCGTTTTCCTTACGAAGTCATCGGCCTGATCGAAACCGGCGAAACTACAGGCAAATTACCATATTCGCTTCAGAAAATTGGTACAGATTATGAAGAGCGGGCGACGATGATGATCAAAAATCTTTCGACGCTGATTCAACCGATCATTACCATCATTCTTGGGCTAATCGTCGGTTTTATCGCCATTGCCTTTGTCGGCCTGATTGCCGGGCTTTATTCTGGGCTGGCCAGTGGGGCGCTTTGATTCAAACCGACCGTTTCGATAAATTAAACAAGACGAGTGGGCAGGCTGAGCAAATCAGTGGATGATTCCGCCCGCTTCCAGTTAAACGAACCTCCAATTCCCCTTCCCCCCAGCCAATAGAGGCTCTCGCCGATGACCCATCGATTCTCACTGATATTTGTCTTATTAACAATTTTAACGTCTCCAGCTTTGGCTGATGGCTGGAAAGCCGGCACAGCGAAGATGGTGATCACACCTGAGCCAAACGGCTGGATGGCCGGTTATGCGGCACGAAAAGGGCCCGCCGAGGGCAAGGCTCATGACCTGTGGGCCAAGGCAATCGCGCTGGAGGATGGTGCCGGTAAAAAAAGCGTGATTGTGACGATGGATCTCTGCGGCATTTCCCGCGACGTTGAAATTCCAGTCGTAGAAGCGATCACCCGACAGACAGGCATTCCCCGGGCCGGCATTGTGCTTTCATGCTCACACACGCACTGCGGGCCGGTAGTCGGCGAATATCTGATCAGCATGTACTTTCTAAGTGCTGAAGAACTTGCCAAAACAAAAGCATACACGGAATTTCTCAGGCAGAACTTGCCAAAAGTGGCGGCACAGGCCGTGGCCGATCTTAAACCAGCGACACTCTCGTGGGGCGTGGGCAAGTGTGATTTTGCCGTGAATCGCCGCGAAAACCCAGCACCGCAGGTGGAAGAATTGCGTAAGAATCAAGCACTCAAGGGCCCGGTTGATCACGATGTGCCAGTGCTGGTTGCCAAAGGGGCCGACGGGAAGCCGACCGCTATTTTCACGCAATATGCCTGCCATTGCACCACACTCTCTTACAATAATTACAGCGGCGATTATGCTGGATATACACAAATTGAGCTCGAAAAGGCTTACCCCGGCGCTGTGGCACTATTTGCAGCCGGTTGCGGGGCCGATTCCAACCCTCTGCCACGTGGCAAGGTGGAACAGGCAATTGAATATGGAAAACAGCTTGCTGATGCGACGGCACGCGTAGTGAATTATGGCCTGAAGCCGCTGGAAGGCGAATCGATTGCATTTGCTTTTGAAGAAATTCCGCTGAAACTGGCCAAAATTCCGACCAGGGATGACTTGGAAAAGGAATTAAAAGATCAGAATGTTTATATCGCCGCAAGAGCGAAAATCCTTAAAGATCGGCTTGAGAAAGAGGGCAAACTAAGCCCCACCTATCCTTATCCGCTTCAGGTATGGCGGTTGGGAAATGACATTGATTGGCTATTCATGGGCGGTGAAGTGGTGGCCGATTACAGCCTTCGATTCAAAAGATCCAATGGCTCAAGCCGGACATGGGTCACGGCTTATTGCAACGATGTCTGCGCCTATATTCCCAGCCTTCGTGTGCTGAAAGAAGGCGGTTATGAGGGTGCGACATCGATGATTTACTATGGCCAGCCAAGCCCCTGGGCCGAGCTGGTGGAAGAAGATATTGCAGCGGCCGTCACCCGGCTGATTGGGCAAGTGTCAGCAAAGAAATGAAATTACAATCGATCGGGATTCGCAGATTAATTGTGAATCCCGTTTTTTATTATCGCGAGATCATGCCCCAAATGACTATTTGCACTAATACAATTTTAATGACCAGCCAAGTCCAGTGATGCACCTTCGGGAAAACTTGCCGTAGGTCCTGTAGCAGATGATAGCTTGCAAAAACACCGGGCGATGCTGCATATGTGCCTACCAGTAAACCGCCAAAAAGCACGCCCCATTGGCCTGTGTGAGTCAGGGCAGAAAAAATGGTCGGAATGGGCTGGTTCGGCTGCCCATACGCTGCCAGAATCAGCAAACCCATTGCTGAAACGATGATTAAGCCGCCCGTAAGACCGATTAAACCGCCCAATAGCAGATCTCGAGAACTTTTCAAACCCATGCCCCAATCGGCCGCGAAAACGGAAATTACCAGTCCAAACGTAAAAGTCCACCAAAAGCTGTGCCAGAAGGCTCGGCCCGGATCGGCAATTGTTGCTACTGGAAAAACCAGCGACTCTTCACCCAATTGCAATTTGCCGATAGCCATCAAAAAAAGCACGCTTAGCAAAAATGCAATCAACGCCGGCACATAATCAAGAAGTGCAGCAATAATACGCACCATGCCATAGCCAATTGGAATGACCCACAGGGCCCATGTGACCGTTGTAAGGTAACGGATAAAAGCACTTGGTTCCTGATCTATATATCCAGTGAATTTCAGCGTTTGTAAGTACCAACTGACCCCTTTGTCAATGGCTATCGACGAGACTGCCAGCGATAAAGCGCCATGTGTGATCAAGACCAGCCAACGGCCAGGGGCTGATCCAATAAAACTACCCAAAAATTCGGCAGTTAATTGTCTGAGTGGCCTGTTCTGTTGCCGGACAGCAAACGCCAACAGGAGAAATACCGGCAAAACAGCCACCGAGCCAAACAATGCCCCAAAAAAGCTGAATCTGACTCCCCCAAACGGAAGACTTCCAGCACCCAGACCATCAAGCCACGGGAGCCAGAGGGCTGATCCAATCAGCCCTGGAGTCAATCCTTTTGTCCAGTCTCGAATGGCTTCAGGCTCAGGATTCTGATCCCAAAACTGTCGCCAGACTGGCACTGACTGGACTTCTTCCGAAATCGGATTAAAAGCTAAAACACTTGGCTCAACAGGATTTACTTCAGCCAAGGGCTGAATTAATTCTCTGGTTTCGTGTTTATTATCCGCTTCGATCATGATTATCAGGTTATTTCAAAATGGCGATCTGTTGCAATAGTCAGCAAACAAATAAATAAAGGCGAAGATCTCACCTCGCCTTTATCTATTTGATCAAAATCATTTGCATTTTTCGGTATCAAAGCCTGAGCAATCAGGCTTCAAACGATTCGGAAGGCATGCCTGGCACGTCAGGATACTGATCGCCCGCCACATTAAGTGCCTTGTAACCGCCCTTGCTCTTGTAATACATTAGCAAGAGCGAATAACAGATAAACATCGTCGCAGGCACCGCAGCGGTGATCTGAAGGGCCTGTCGTCCACCATAAAGACCGGCGTCAGTTACCAGTTGCTTATCTTTGCCTTCCTCTTGTTTAGCGATATTCCACCAGTCAACCAGCTTTTGCTGATTGTTAATCGCTTCTTCACTGCCACCTGAACTCTTCAATTTTTCAAGATCCGAATTCAGGCTCTTCCCGCCATCCTCCAGCACCCCTACCTTCTGACCATTTAAACCTTTTGTCTTGAGCGAGAAGAAGGCATTTTCATTATCAGCCATATATCGTTCATAAGTGGCTGGGGATTTTTCCTTGAGGTAAGTCGAAGCGTTCGAGTCCTGAAAGAACCCGATGCCAGGCCCCCCCAGCAGGCCTGCCGATAGCATGCCTACACCACCAGCTGCACCAATCGTGATCGCCCCTCCCTTGGGGAACTGCTCAGAAACCACAGCCAGCATCGTCGGCCAGAGGAAAGTCTTGCCAATTCCATAAACCGTGGCAGCAATCACACAGAATGCAATGCTGTTGGCATTTGCCAGAAGAGTGAGACCCAAAGTGCCGAAAATTGCCGAAACAGACAGAAGCCCCAGCGGAGAAGTCTTCTCAACGATCGGACCGGCAAAGAATCGCAGGGCAAACATCAGGCCCGACGTGTAAACAAACAGAAGCAGACCATTCTGCTTACTATTCATAATCGTGCCGGTAATCTTGCCGATCCAGCTATCTGTACCCAGCTCCACATAACCAACCATGGCATGAACGAGCAACATGAAGGCCAGAACCAAATGGCCTAAACGAAAACCGGTAAATACGCCAAAGATTACCAGCAATGCCAACCCCAGACCTCCGGCAAAAGCCTGCGGCAGGCCAAGGTCGTTCTGGAAAAAAAGAGCCAGCAGAACACATAGCACGGCTGCCCCCGAAATACCAAGCTCACCCAGCATTTCCTTGTAGGAAACACCCGATTGGCTGGCTTCTGTCCGAGGGAATTTCTGCCCCAGCAGCATCACACCATATAGCACCACCGGCAACAGAAAGAGCGATATCTGAATCTGCCAGGCTACCGGCTTGCCATTGTCTGGATTGAGGAAATAGCTCGCCAATCCACCCACAATCAGTCCGCCTGGCCATCCGGCATGGAGGATATTCAGATAGTGTGTTTTTTCCTTGGGAAAGAGTGTTGCCACCAACGGGTTAACTACCGCCTCGGCAATACCATTACCCACCGCAAAAAGGAACATGCCCCAGAACAGGCATTGAAACGCCAGACTCTTTCCGCCTGCTGCGAATGCCAAACCAGTGGCCAATGTGAGACCTGCCGAAATCAGGTGAATGACAAATGCCGAGATCATCAGCTTGTCAAAACCGACCTTATCGGCCAGCAACGACGAAATCAGGATGATAATTCCGAATCCAGTCAGGCCACCTCCGGTGATCGCTCCCAGCTCCGACTGCGTAAAACCATAGCTTTCAGCCCATTGCCCCAGAATACCGGCACGGATCGAAAAACCGACCCCTGCCGCAAGAATTGCCATAAATCCAGCCCACAACAGCCGCTTGGCGTTGGGTGCCGTTGCATTGTCAGAAGTTGCAGTCATCGTTGAATTCATCCTGATCTGAAGTTTTTTTGATCTGATGGCCCGGTTTCATGACCTTTACGCAAGTAATCGGAGCAAGTGCGGACTCTGCCAGACTTCCGATCACTCAACAGAGACCATTTTCCGTTCGAGAAAAAGCGGTTTAAATCTGATCTGGAGGAGAAGACTTGCCATTCCCAGAGTCGAACTCCGGAGAAGCAGGTGGCTGATCAAAATTCCGCTTGAAGGATTGAACGTCTTTATACCGTTCTTAATGCCAGATCGCAAGCGATCGGATTCAGGTTTTCCATGATTCGCTGCCTGAGATTTGGAAAAACACGAATCATCGGTACTTTTCCAACATCTAAAGCAAAAGCGACTCGTAAATAAACTCAAGAAGAAAGGGCGTGGCCGATGGCACACGCCCTTGTAATCAGTTGTATTCGAAAAACGATATCAATAAGAATCGGCACTGACCACTTCGCCGCCATTACGCGTGCCAATGGCCCACCACGTCTGCTTGCTGACCGTGTCTTTCACAAAACGCACAGAGCCATCGCCAAACAGC
>JBILGL010000025.1:0-16990 GCA_044351075.1 Isosphaeraceae bacterium
GTCAACATTATTGGCCCAGTTTGTCGGCCCTTCAAAACGAATCGCAAATCCGGAAAGCTTCACGCCGCCGCTGCGAATTTTAATTGCCGCAGGCCATGGCGATTGATCCGGATTTGAAAAAACCAGTACCGCGCCGGGCGTGCCTTCCACCTGAACGGGTTTGTCGATCAGAATCGGCTTGTTGATTTTGTAAGTGCCCGCTGAAAGCTGAACGGTGCCACCACGCGCGATGAGCCCGGCCAGATTGTCGCCCGGTTTGGCAACGACTTTCGACCCGGCAGCCACCGGCGAACGACGGTCGATTTCCATCTTCCCGCCCGTGAGTGCGATCAATTCAGAAGAGCCGTCCATCAGAAGTAGCCGCAGAGATAGCGGCACATTTTCGAGGTTTCGCGTCGGCTGAAAATCAAAAACGCCGCGCTGGGCTGATGGGCGATCAAACTTGGCAGGTAGTGCCTCAGGGATGGCGATACTGTTGCCTTCGGCCGATGCCAGCCAGGTGCTGCCGCCCGGTTCGGTGAGCACGGCGGCCTGAATGCGGCTGCGTGGCTGAAGGCCATCAAGTTCAATGCGCACCTGTCCGCCCCCTGCCCCGGTTTGTCGCAGATGGCCTTTCCAACTGGCTTTGGCGCTGGTTGAGACGATTTTGGGCAACGGCAGGGATTTTATTTTCTGATCTGCCTGATAGGTGCCGGCGGTGATGGTTTTTTCAGACTTTGAGCCATTTTCGTATGTCAGCGTGAGTTTGAGCGATTGGCCTGCGATAGTGCCATCGGCCTTGGCGGGTGTGCTGAAAACGAAATCGGCGGAGGGAGTTTCGTTTGACTCGCGCAAAAGTTCAGCATTCCAGGCCCCCTGCTGGTTGGGCCCGGCGCACCATTTCCACTTGCCATTAGCCGCCTGCATTTCGACCGATCGCACCGGCTGATTTTTGGAGATCTGATCGATCCGGATTTTGCAATCAACAAAACCATCAGGGCCAACGCTGACGGATCGGCCTGTGAGGTCGGCTGAATCGCCGACGAGGGGCCCTGCCCATTCGGCGGAAATCTGCGCGGAAGCGACTCGCAAGTTCGGGTCTGACTTTCCACCCTGAAAATAGAATGAAGTGGCAGGCGCGTTTTCGAACTGAAATTGGAGCTCCCACTCGCGGCCTTTTTCGGCGGCATCGGTATCAAAAAAGAGATCAACCCGACCCGCCTGACCACTGGCATTTGGCAGCATGGCCATGGCCCAGCCGCCGGGCGGTTTGCCATCAGGGGCCCACTGCCATTCACCGCCACCATGACCGCGCAGAATGACCTGGCGAATTTTTCCGGAAGGTGGCAGGCCAGCAACGGCGATGTGAATATCCTGAATTTCATTGGGGCCAAGGGTAGTGGCTCGGCCGGCATAGTCCTGCCCGGTTTGGCCCATCCATCGCCCCTGCGGGCCGGCGGCTGACCTTTTGCGCTGCTGGGCGGAAAGTTCGCCGGTGAAAGTGGTGAGCAAAATTGCAGAAACGATGAAATAAATTGGTTGCCTGAACTGCATTGAAAGCCGCCCTGCCCTGAGTTGCATAGTCAATGGTTGATCACATCCATGTTGCGAAAAATTTTCGCGCAAGTGTCATCTTAGTGAAATCACGAATTTCGGACAGGTCAAAATGGCAAGTAAGGCGATGTGTCTGATACTCGTCTGCTTCGTTTTTTTGAAAAACAACCGGAACTAATTGACCTATGATGTCAATGGAAACAACCTTACAATAATATTAAATTCTCGATCGAGAAATAGGAGAAAAATCTATGTCATCGACCTTTGAAAAAATTGAAGCTGAGATTCATTTATTAAGCTTCGAGGAAAAAATGCGACTTGTTCATCAACTCATCAGTGAAATCGACGATATCCGGGAAGATAAGATTGAATCGTTATGGATTGCAGAAGCTGAACGGCGTCTGAACGAGTTAAAAGAAGGAAGAGGAACATCTGTGCCTGCTGAGGAAGTCTTTGCCAAAATTTCGGCTCGATTCAATCAATGACTGTCAGATTTCGAATCGATGCACAAGCTGAATTAGAAGCTGCCATTGAATACTATGAAACTCGGTCAAAAGGTTTGGGTGAACAGTATTCAAAAGAGATTATTCGATTAACACAACTACTCCTTGAATTCCCGGAAATTGGGGAACCCGTGACTGTCTCCGTTCGATTGATGAAGCTTTCAAGATTCCCCTTTAGTTTGATCTATGCCGTCGATCATGAAGTCATCACAATTCTGGCAGTTGCCCACCAACACAGGCGACCCGGATATTGGAAAAATCGTGTCTGAATCAAGTTGATTGTACGCTCAAAAACAATCTTTTTTCTCATCAGAAAAAGAAAAAACCAAGCCTTTTATTGCCTGGTTTTTCGTTCAATTAGTATCAAAACTTACCCATCACCCCCCTGCTCAACCGGCTCTGTCCTTACGCACAATCTCGTAAAATGGCAGGCCTCGATCAAGCACTTCTGCGGCGGCTTCCGAGAGTTTCAGGCCACGCTCATAAGCCAATTGACGCAGGCGAAAATGAATCGATTCCGGCAGATAAATTTTCCACGGAACCACTCGTTCACTCTCAGCCGCACTCTTCCGCTTGCGACTTCCGCGCTGTGTTTTGGGTGAACTTGTCGCAGTTGTTCCCGCTGAAGTGGCGGCCGGTGTTGACACTTCTGCATCTTTGACAGTCACTTCCGGCTCAGGTTCAGCCGGAGTTTCGACAATGGCTTCTTCGAACGAGGCCATCGCAGGTTTGTCTTTTTCCTTCTCTTTGGAATCAGGCCGCGTCGTGGGACGCAGCAGTCCTGCCGGAACGCTTCCCAGGCCGGTTTTCTTTTCGCTCGACATAAGGCAGGATCTCCTCGACTAAGGCTGAATACGCACGAGCTGCCGACGATTGCGGCGAATGCCCGAACACCGATTGAAATCGCGAGTGCGCTTCTTCCACACGCACGGATCGCGGAATGGTCGTTTTGAAAACCAAGTCGCCATACAGTTCGCGCATCTGGCGTTCCACATCCAGCGAAACCGCCGTGCGTTCACACATCGTCAGAACCAGACCACGCAGCGTGAGCGTTGCGTTATCCAGGTAATTTTTGACCTCATCAATGGCCGTCTCCAACTGGCCCAAACCGGCCAGCGAAAAGAGCCCAGGACTGATCGGCACAATGATCTCATTGACCCAATTGAGTACGTTGACATTCAACAAACTTCGCGCAGGGCCTGTATCAACCAGCGCAATTTCATAATCACTTTTCAGCGGCTCCATCGCTTTTCGCAGCCGCCGCTCCCGACCCATTTCATTGGCCAGGCTCAGGTTCACTTCGGCCAGATTCGGGCTCGCCGGCAAAAGCTCCACTTTATCCCATCGGGAAACAAAGAGAGCATCATCGGCCCGAGCCGTTCCAGCCATCACTTCAGCCAACGTCGCGCCATCGCCAGGCCCCTGCCCGTCCGTCAGCACCATCGTGGCATTAGCCTGAGGGTCGGCATCCACCACCAGCACTTTCAAACCGGCCCGGGCAAACCCAGCCGCCAAATTCAAAAGCGATGTTGTCTTGCCCGTACCGCCCTTCTCACTCATCAAGGCGATCGACTTCATGTCGGAAACCCTCCTTCTCACTACCTATCGGCAAAAGACCCAGTGCATCTTCAGCCCTTCCGGTTCGCCAGTTCTTTTTCACTACGGCACCCAAGCCCCCTGCCCCTTTTATCCTTTGGAGCTAACGCATCTTCAGCACCCTGTCTCTTCAAACCCAAAGTGCCACCGTCCTGCCCGCTCTATGGGCCTTTAATCTCCAGGGGCTTTATCACTCTGGGCCCAAAGGGCTTTAGTTTTCAAGTTCTTCAGCCCGAAAGGCTTTTAATTCCGTGGTTCTTCAGGATTCAAAGTGCTGCAGGCCTTTCGCACTATAACCCTTGGGTGCCTTGCGTCATTTTGTTTGAATCACAGAGCCTTTATTGAAATAGAACAAGCTGCGACGACCTTCAGCACTACAGGGCTGAAGTGATAAAGCGCCTGAGTTCTCAGAGACTAAAGTACTTAGGTTCATAGAGAACTTCAGAGCTGAAGGGCTGAAGGTTCGTGCACTGCATTACCCGCCAGATGATACCTGCAATAACAGGCCTTCAGGGCTGGGAGTGCTTTAGCACTATAGGGCTAAAGTGATTAAAGTGCTTAAGAACTTCAGGCGAAAAAGCATTAAAAGACTGTAGAACCTAATTACTAAAGAACTGAAAAACTAAAGGCCTGAAGACCTTTTTCACTGAAGGACTTTAAACCTGAAGGCTTTCAGGATCTTACGGCTTTGGGCCTGAAGCGACAAAGTGCTTGAAGACTTCAGGGCCGAAGCATTTCAGGATCATAGGACTTAATAGACTAAAGACCTTTGGGGCTTAAGGCCTTTAGCGATAGAGCCCTTGAGCACTTGGGGCCTGAAGCTCTCAAGGGTAAATAGCTGGCGGCTGGTGATTCGTGTACTGGTGCGAGCCATTTTCATTTTCAGTATAAAGCCATTTTCAAGCCGGGCAGGGGAGGGGGCTTTGGAACTGAAGAACTTGATGGCTTTCAGTTCTTTGGCCTTGAAGTGCTACAGTGGTTAAAGCACTTTACGGCCAGAGTACTGAAGGAGCTGAGGCATTGAAGCACTGAATGCCTTTAGCATCTGAGGTTTTTGGGCTTTTTTCACTGTAGGACTTTGGAGATAAAAGCCTTTCGGCACTAAAGTGCTTTGGCTCCGATTGAATGATTGGTACATACCCAAAGCGCTTTGGGCTTCAGGTGCTAAAGTGCTTTAGCCTTCGCTGATCTCATTTTCGGCACTTTGGTTCCTGGGGGTTTTCAGGACTATGGCGTTAAAGAACTTTAGAACTTTCGCCCTGAAGCCTTACAGGGCATTAAATCCTAAAGGCCCAAAGATCTGTAATTCTGAAGTGTTCGATTGGTTGTCGAAATCGATGAAGCCAGCGATTGGGCTGGAATTTTCAAGATCAGGCAGGGCAGGGGAGCAGCTCGGGGCTTTTTGTCAAAACAGGCTTTGGTCCTATAGAACCGGAGGGCTGAAAGCACTTCAGGCCCAAAGTGATTTTGATTGCATTTCAAGATTTGATTGGGGCTAAAGTTCTTTAGCGCTGAAGTGTCAGCAGGCTTTAGGGCCAGAGCCTTTCAGGCTGAACGGGCTTCAAGACTATAGTTATGTAGGTTGCAAGAACTTTGGCACTATAGTTATTTGAGCCTTTAGAACTTTAGCCCTGAAAGCCTGTAGAACCGGAGAACTAAAGTCTTTGTTTGGTTATTGAAATCGATGAAGCCAGCGATTGGGCTGGAATTTTGAAAAATCAGGCAGGGCAGGGGAGTGGCTCGGGGTTTTTGTCAAAACAGACTTTGGTGCTACAGAACCGGAGGGCTGAAAGCACTTCAGGCCCAAAGGGATTCAGATTGCATTTCATAATTTGATTGGGGCTATAGTTCTTTAGCACTAAAGTGCCAGCAGGCTTTAGGGCCGGAGCCTTTCAGGCTAAACAGACTTCAGGACTATCGTTTCAAGGGTCGCAAGATCTTTGGCATTGTAGTTATTTGGGTCTTTAGGACTTTCGCCCTGAAAGCCTGTAGAACCGACCAAAACCAGATTAAAGTACTTCAGGACCCAAGTTCCGGATTGACCAAAGCACCAGAAGTCCAACTTTGCTTCATCCCTGTAAGACCACAAGCCCAAATCCTCAAAGTGCTGAACACCCAGAAGCCTTTGCGGCCACAAATCCAAAGAACTTTGAGCCTTACCCATGCAATTTTTCACAATACGATCTCTCCCAAACATTATAATCTGCGTAATTTACTTAAACCATAGAATCGATGAACTTGACCTTGTCAAAATAATGAATTGGGGGAAAGATGTCTTCAATTCGTGGGAGGGTCGGCTAAGGCCGGCTTTTCTTTTGACACATGTCTGCGGGGAAGGGCGTGGCAGATGGCAGTCAGGCGTATCATTTCGCTGGCCACATACAATGAATCAGGCAACTTGCGGCCGCTGGTGGCTGAAATCCGCAAATACCTGCCTGATGCTGATATTCTGGTGATTGATGACAATTCGCCCGACGGCACCGGCAAAATTGCCGACGAACTGGCCGCCACCATGGGCAAAATGCACGTGATTCACCGGCCCGGCAAGCTTGGCCTGGGCACAGCTGTGCTCACGGGCATGCGTTTTGCCGTGGAAAATGGCTATGACTATCTCATCAATATGGATGCCGACTTCAGCCATCCGCCCCGATTTTTGCCGGACTTGGCCGCCGGGGCCGCCAAGGGCTGGGATGTGACGATTGGTTCTCGATACATCAAAGGCGGCGGCATCGCAGGCGAACAGTTTAATCTGAAGCGGAAATTCATGTCGGGCGGTATTAACACGTATGCACGCTTCTGGCTGGGGCTCAATAGCCGCGATAATAGTGGCTCATATCGCTGCTACAGCACAAAAACCCTGAAGCGTATTCCATTTAACAAAATACGCTCACGTGGTTATTCGTTTATGGAAGAGATTCTCTACTGGTGCTCGGCTGCCGGTGCGAAGATTGGCGAAACGCCCATCGTTTTTGAGAACCGGCGCGAAGGTGTCTCGAAAATCAATAAGATGGAAGCTGTGCACGCCCTTCGGATCATTGCCGAGCTGGGTGTCGGCCGGGCCATGGGTCTGGATTACGCCCGGGTCGATTAAGTCTTACAAATGAAAAATATCAGGGGAATAGAACAATGATCGGCGCCATTCTTGACCTGAAGAGTTATCTGGATCGTGTTCGCCTGGAAATTGAGCGTCTGGATCTGGGTCCAATTCATGCCATGGCCGACTTGATTCACCAGGCCTGGGAATCAGGCCGGTGGGTTTATGTGATTGGCAATGGTGGTTCAGGGGCGAATGCCTCACACTTGTGCGAGGACTTGGCCAAGTGCCCGCTTAAGGACTTCGAAAACCAGAAGCGGCTGCGGATCATGAGCCTGACGGACAACACCCCGGCCATTATGGCTTGGGCGAACGACACCAGCTATGACCGGATTTTTCTGGAACAGCTCAAGACTTACGCCGCGCCGGGCGACCTACTTCTGGCCATTTCAGGCTCGGGCAATAGTCCGAATATCCTCAAAGCCGTGGACTGGGCCAATGCCAATGGCATGACAACGATCGGCATTACCGGCTTTTCGGGCGGAAAGCTGCGGGAAATTGCGCATCATGACTTTCATGTCGATATTCACGACATGGGCGTGGTCGAGAGTATTCACCTCGTGGTTTTCCATTGGCTGATCGACGATCTCTATCGCCGAATTTCCGGCACGCCCGACCCCAAACTGATGCGGGCCTGTGGCCTGGAGTGCTAACTAATCAGGCTTTTTGTGTCATTTCCCGATACAAAGCGCCCGGGCCTGGTCTGTTAACTGCGTGATCAGGCTTTGGGCCTCTGCCGGATAACGGTCGCGGAAGTGCTCAAGCCACTGGAATTTGATGTTTCGCTCAGGATCCATCAGGCGATCAACTTTAAAAAGTGAGCGAGCCGGATTGCCACTGGCAAATGTCACAGGCGGCACACTTTCACGAACCACACTGGCCGCGCCAATAAACGCCCCAAGGCGAATTTCAACACCCGGAAAGAGCAGGGCACCGGTGCAGACGACGGCCAGGTCGTGAATGATTACGGGAATCATGACGTGTGTCGGTGGCAGCGGATCATTCGTGAATTGCACCTTGGGATAAAGCAGGCAGCAGCGGCCGATTCTGGCGGCCTTGCCCACATGCACCTCGGAATGCAGGCGACTGTATTCGCCAATTTCACAATCGCCTTCGACCTGGCTGCGTGTGCCGATCATCGCACCCACACCAATCTGGCTATTTTCACGTATAGAGACATAATGACCAAGCTGCACACCGCTGCCCAGCGTGCTGCCTGAGTAAATCACCGCATGGCTGCGAATTCGGCAACCATGGCCGATTTTCAGCACCGGCTTGCTTGCGGCATTTGTCGGAACGCCAAGTTCACAATAGGCATCAATCACCACACCTTCAGCAATTTCAACACCGCTGTGAATAATGCTGTAAGGGCCAACGATAACGCCCGGAGCAATCCGGGCGTCACTTGCAACAATTGCGGTTGGATGAATTGTCATTTTATATTGCATTTCGATCGGCGGCGAAATTCGATCAGAGCTGGTCGTAAGGCAGGCGGAAAAAGGCATCAATTGCCTTGAAATCTCCTGTAGAAATGCCCTGACGGAAATATTTCAGCCGCTGGGCGGAGGTGCCATGCGTGAAGCTGTCGGGCACAACGCGGCCAGTTGCCTGTTTCTGCAAGGTGTCGTCGCCAATGGCTGTCGCTGCCCTCAAGCCTTCTTCGATATCGCCCGGCTCAATGACTTTACGGGTTTTATTGGCATGATGGGCCCAGACACCCGCCAGATAATCGGCCTGAAGCTCAAGGCGAACCGAATCACGATTGGCTTCCGCTTCGCTTTTTGATCTTCTTGACTTCTGTACGATTTCATTATAGCCCAGCAAATTCTGGACATGATGGCCGACTTCGTGGGCAATCACATAAGCCTGGGCGAAGTCGCCGGGGGCACCAAATTTGCGGTCAAGCTCCTCAAAAAAACCAAGATCGATATAGACTTTCTTATCGCCGGGGCAATAAAACGGGCCCATGGCCGACTGCCCCAACCCGCAGGCAGTGTTGGTGGAATTGGTAAACATGACAAGCGTGGGGTCTTCATAACGCTTGCCAACCGAGCTGAACTGCTGGGCCCAGACTTCTTCTGTCAGCCCGAGAATCTGCTTGACGAATTTGCTGCCGGCGTCATCCTTGGGTGCAGCAGCAGCACCACCACCACCGCCGGCACGTGGGGCAGGGGCCTGAGCAGCGGGCGGCTGCACAACCTGTGCCACTTGTAACAGGGCACGTGGGTCTATGCCAAGTAATTGCGAAATCACGAGAATGAGCAGAACGGTGCCACCGCCCAAAGCGGCCTGAGCTGGTTTAATACCGCGTCTGTCTTCCACATTCCGGCTTTCGGGGCTGTCGTCAAGTCGCATTTCGGCTATCCGCTTTGTTTCTGTATTGATCAATCATGAATTCCGTCAGGGTGCGAATTATTATTTTACTTAGTTAATAAACCGTAAAACAAGCATTTATTGTTTTGCAATTCAATCTTTATCCGTTAGATTCAGTCAAACTCTACCATGCAATGGCCGAAATCACACATGAGTTGCCAATGACAATTCATTTCTTCATCAGCGTTTCATAAATTGCTCGATAACGTGGGCCTCCGATGGTTTTCAAGTCAAACAAATCTCTGGCTGTAGTACGACACCGCTGCTGAAGGCCTTCGCTTTGCTCCACTTCATGCATTTTTGCCACAGAACGTCTGATATTTTCATCGCTCCAGGCATCAAAAACCAGGCCGATCTGATTTTCAAGGATGATTCCATCTGAATCGCCTATACCCTGACTGCAAAGCACCGGCAGGCCGGCCTGGAGATATTCAGGAATTTTGGTGGGTGAGCAGGAAAGTTGCGAATAACTCTCTTTTTTCAGGGATAGTCCCCAGTGGCAAATCGCGAGGTATTTGTTTACATCTGACACTGGGACCTGACCAATCCAGAGATTTTCAGGCGGTAAACCTGCTTTATCATAAAGTTCTTTAAATTGTTCCGTTGATGTCTGGCTCAGAATCACAAAGCCAGAATCAGGATATTTCTTTAGAATTGCGTCAAATACTGCAACAATCCTGTCCTCAGGATAAAGCCCGCCCAAGGCTCCAACATGTGCAATCAGCCGAGCGCAGTGACCAAGGCCCAACTCAACTTTCAAAACTTCCGGGTAATTCACTTCATTGATGAAGCGAGAGGGGTCCACGCAGCAGGGGATGACCTGTATCGGGCGACCATCAGGCAGATGATAAAGTTCATTATCTGCCAACGATTTAGTGGATTCGGGAAAAAGGGCTTTTCTTCCAGCCTGAGTCAGAACCACAAAACCGGAGCTTTTTTTCAACAACCATTTCTCCATCCATTTGAAAAGACGGTAATTGAGCCCTGATGGATTCCATCGACCTGCTTCAACCTGTTCTTCGGGATTGAAACCACGAATGTCAAATAGTAGTCGTGGACCGGAAAAAAGGCAGGCCAAAAGGCCAATCGTGGTGCCAACATGCGCACGGCCATGCACAATAGCGATTTTTTGCCTGCGTATGATTCGGCGGGCCTGAATCATGCCTGAAATGATATCGCGAACCTTGGAAAAAATACTACGACTGTCAATGTATTGCCTGGGATACCATGTGATACCCTGTTTTGAAAGTTGTTGCGTCAGTTGCTTGATTTCATCATTTGAAAAGCTATCGGGCCAACCTGGCTCGAAGGTCATCAAATTGATGGACCAATCCCCCGCAACCAATTCTCGCAGATACGGTATGACCTGTGTTTGAACAAGCGGCTCGCGGATCCCGAAATAGGAGATGTAAAGCGAATTTTTGCTCATCAATGCTCAGGACGATCACTGCGCTCATGCGAAAATGACTTTAAGCCGATTGGCTACTATATCATAATCGAATAAATGGTAAAATGATTAATAACCATGACAGGTTGTTCGTGATTTGTCTCAAACCTTCACAAATTCAGCAACAAGCCTGATTTTCGGAGTGTGCCTCATTGAAGATTCTTGTCACCGGAGCGGCTGGTTTCATCGGCTCGCACGTTGTTGATCAACTGCTGACACAAAACCATCAAGTGACCGGGCTTGATAATTTCGACCCGTTTTATCCGGCTTCAAACAAGCGGGCGAACCTGATTGAAGCCCAGAAATCACCTCACTTCCAGCTCATTGAAGGTGACGTCAGAAACCGGTCACTGCTGGAAAACCTATTCGCGGAGTTTAGTCCCGATGCCGTCATCCATCTGGCAGCCCGCGCCGGTGTACGTCCGTCGCTGGAAGACCCCTCTTTCTATATGGACGTGAATGTAACCGGCACAACCAACATCTTTGAAGCGGCCAGAGTCCTGAAAAACCCGCCAAAAGTCGTTTATGCGTCGAGCTCTTCAGTTTATGGCGATCGTGATACAGCACCGTTTCATGAGTCGGAAGATGTCGATTCACCCATCAGCCCCTATGCCGCCAGCAAGCGGGCGTGTGAGATTATCGCATCGACATATCATCATTTGTATGGGCTGAGGATTACCGGCCTGCGTTTTTTTACAGCTTATGGGCCACGCAACAGACCCGACCTGGCCATTGCTAAATTTACCCGTCTGATTCGCGAAAATAAACCGATCCCATTTTTTGGTGATGGTTCGACTCGGCGAGATTACACTTATGTCGGCGATATAGCCGATGGCGTGATTCGTGCCATGAAATGTTGTGAAAAACTGCATCTTTATAATCTGGGAAACTCAAATCCGGTTTCTCTCGGTGATTTAATCTCACTGCTGGCTGATAAACTTGGCCAACCAGCGATTCTTGATCATCAGCCGGCCCAGCCAGGTGATGTTCGTCAGACATTTGCCGACATCTCGCTCGCTCGGCGAGAGCTGGGCTTTTCACCTGCAACCGATCTGGCCAAAGGGATTGACAGATATATTCACTGGCTGGATTCGATGAAATCCAATGGAAATTAACGCTCGACTGCGTTAAGTTGTATGTATTGTCTGCTGTTTTCATACTCAATCGGGTAGCAGATTCCAGAAATCAACACATGAAATTGCTTTATATCTCCTATTTCAGCATTCGTGAACCTCTTGTTGAAACGCAAGTTATTTCATACCTGAGAGAATTAACCAAAGCAGGACACGAAATCTGGTTTTTGACTTTTGAGCCTCAGTGGCCAGAATCATGGACAACCGAAGAAATTAAAGAACGGGAAAATTTGCTTGCGAAACATGGGATTCAATGGTCTGCCCTGAAATATCACAAGCGCCCCAGCCTGCCGGCAACGATGTGGGATATCGCCGTTGGGGCGATTTATGCTCGAAAATTGGCACGAAAACACGGGATTGAAGTTTTTCACGGTCGTGCTCATGTTGCTTCAGCCATGTGTGCGCTGGCCCGATGGCGTAGTGGCTGTAAAATGATATTTGATATTCGCGGCTTTAATCCGGAAGAGAATGTGGATGCCGGTCGATGGAAAGCCGGTGGATTGAAATATCGTTTGATGAAACGGGCAGAAATGGCGATTTTAAAGGTTGCCAGTGGCTTTGTGATTTTGACGGATGCCGGTCGAGCGATCATGTTTCCAAATGCAAAACCGCTTGAAGAAGCGGGCCAATGGGAATTGCCGGATGGACGCCCGATTGAAGTGATACCCTGCTGCGTTGACCTCGCCCGGTTCCATGAAGCGCAACAGATTAGTCGAGACGAGGCAAAAGCCCGACTCAATCTGAGCGGAAAAAAAGTGATTGCCTATGTCGGTGCCCTGGGCGGCTGGTATATGACAAATGAAATGGTTCAAATCTGGGCAGAGGCGAAAAAAAATGACAAAAATGCATTTGCACTGATCTATACCCAAAGCAATTCTGCTGATTTGAAAAATCAACTGATTCTGGCCGGGCTAAGAGAAGATCTTGATTTTCGGATTTCCAGAGTCAGCCCTGCCCAGCTCGCGCCAAACCTGCGTGCGGCTGATGTAGCATTATCATTAATCAAACCGACCTACTCCAAAATTTCAAGCTCTCCGACAAAATTCGCAGAGTATCTGGCTGCTGGCTGCGTGGTGATCAGCACCAGTAAAATTGGCGATTGCGACGAACAGATTGAAACCAACAAAGTTGGAGTCATTCTTCAATCTTTTTCATCTGATTCCATTCAAAAAGCACTTCAAAACGCATTGAGTCTTGTTGAGGACGCATCAATTGAAAAACGCTGTTTTGAAACAGCCAATAGCATTTACTCTCTCGAGAATGTCGGCGGTTTTCGTTATAAAAGGCTTTATCAACGGCTTTTTTGATTGAGCTGGATTCCATGAATTTAAAACCATTAAATAAATATTGATCGAGAATTAATACAATGAATAATCATGAAAAAAAATGGGAGACAGAGCGGGAAAGACCTCTTTCATCGATCGGTCTCAACCACGGTATGAGTCAGGTCTCGCTGGTTGAGACGGCCCTCTCACCACTCGACTACGTGCCGGACACACCTGTTAGGCACGTAAGCGAATTTCTTTACAGTGACAATGAACGTAGGCGACGTAAGGGCCAGGTAACTGTTAATGCGGTCGGTGGGCTTTCGCCAACGGATGAATTGACTCTTTACGGCCTGCTCGCAATCACTTTTGCGGATAGGAAACCCGTACTTGAGCTTACCGCGACCCCTCATTTTCTCAGCAGGCAACTCGGGCTGCCAATAGGGGGCGATCATTATAAGAGATTAAGGGAGTCGATCCATCGCCTGAGCCTTGTTCACTATCACAATACCGCCTGGTGGGACAGGCAACGCTCGGTACATCGTGATGTCGGTTTTCACTTCCTGAGCCACGATCTTCCTGCCGAAAACAATCAACTCGATCGGGGCAGGGAACCCTGGACCATCGTCTGGAACCCACTTTTCTTTCGCCTGGTTCTTCACTCACAAGGTTTTATCTGGTTTGATTTTACTACTTATCGCGAGCTGAAACAGCCCGCCGCTCGCCGAGGCTTTCTGCTACTTCAAAAAATCTTTCACCACAGCCCGACATCGCCTCGATATGATCTTCGCTCTTTTGCTGTTAATCAACTTGGGTATTCTCCCAGTCTCGAGCTAAAGTCTATCAGACAGAAAGTGAAAAAAATTATCGAAATCTGGCAGGAGCTTGAAGTTGTGTCAAACGATATTGATCTGGAACATTTCTTCCGAAAAGAGGGTCCTGGCGAATGGACTCTCTGCCTGCCAAGAGGCAATCGCTTCGAAAATCGAACGAGCAACCCCATTAAAAAAGCAATCGATCCCAAAGATCACCCAGCCTGGGAAATCCTTCAGCAAATTGGCCTGACACCTCAAGAGATTCAAGCAGTTTTTCTAAGCCATTCAGAACAAATGATTTATGTTTCCAGGGCAGCTATTTTGGCTCGCAGTGGTCATCATCTGAAAGGGCAAGCAGAAAATGATGCAAAGGCCCGATTCTATCGAATTCTTGAATCGTCGCAGGAATCGATCGAAGAGCTCACTCCCTCCTGGCCCATTCACCAGCTCTACGAATCTCGAAAAAACCAGGCACTCACAGAGACCTGTTCAGAAGATCTTAATCGTTCCAAAAACAGAAATACCCCACAGAAACAAAAATTTTTCCATTTCCCACCATTTCAGGAATGGATTCAGGGCGAAACGGAATAAACAGTTTTTCCCTATGTAACACCACTCTTTAAATTCAACAATCATAAATATTTATGAAAATATTTATCATCATTGAGAAATTTGAGCAGGTCGAAAATTTTTATACTCCCTGGTTCATGTTCCATACCGGTCTAAATTTTTAAGAGGTGATGATTGTATGAATAAATTAGTTTCTTATAATTAGTTTGAAGAAAATGCTTGTATTGAGAATAACAAATGAATCGAAACCATGAATCTTCACAATTGATCATGCTTTAGGGATTATACTTAAAAAATTGGCCAGGCACTTGGCCACACCGTTACCTTTCTTCCATGATTTCCTTGGCCACACCGTTACCTTTTTTATCATGAATAGATAATATAAACTATTATTCGATAATATTTTAGGTATATGTATGAAGAGCTGCCAAAGAATAGATTAAGTACAAATTATAAACAACAAGCATGTTGTTGAGTTGAAATTTATAAAAAACGTAAAAACCGCAGGATGACTTATTCCTGCGGTTATACGTTAGGAGATGCGTCAGAATGTTTTACGCATTGACTCGACGTAAATTTCTCTTCTGGCGGCAGTAAAAGAGAAGGGCTGAAGCGACTGAGCCAAGCAGGTAGGTAGATGGCTCTGGCACTGGGGTATGCAGGTTGGCGGTTGTACTAAAGCTATCCAACCCGATGTAATTTCCATTGGTATTTGTATTCTGGACGTAGTAACGGAACCCGATTCTCCCTGTGAACGAGTTCGTAATCGCATAGGTGTACTGTGTCCAATTTTCTGGATAAACACCAGCGGTTTCGTTTGGGTTAATTTCACCCAGCATTGTGGTGAATACACCTACGGAATTAAAATCCGCACCGACATTATTTGAAGTTCCGGATGTGCTCAGGCGTATTTGCAACCTATCTGGGTAGGCAGAATTTGCAATTGTTCTGGTGTAGAACGAAAATGTATCGCCGGCGATGAAGTCAAAGGTTGGTGTTATGAACCAATTACTAAACACATTACCAAGGGAGGAAGAGCCGAAATCAGCTCTGGCATAGGAATTGGCCGGGCCAGCAAAGGCATTAAATGTGGAGGTTGTTACACCCTGCCACCACCCACCAATGGAAGGATCATTCGCTGCAGCGCCAGCGTTTTGGCTCTTGTTAAACCAGGACCATCTCAGTGGATCACTATTGACAGTGATATTGCCAACGTTGTCAAAACCCTCAAAATATGCGGCATTAAGAGAATTGACACATGCTGCTGACAAGAATGTCAGACATGACAGAAGTGCTTTTCTTGCGAACCCATTCATCGACGAATTCCTTTGATTTGAAGACATGTACGAGACGCATCAACGTCTCTTCAATCGGAATCACATATTTCTCTTTTTCGGAAATAAGTTTGAATAAAATTAAGAATTTTCTAAAAATTTTCAAATTTGTTTCAGAAAGCGAAACCAGACTGAAAAAAAGTATTCAGAATAAGCTTCATTGATCAATCTGTTCGTTTTTTACAGGCATTGAGGCAAAGAGATACCCGCTTGATCGATCAGCTCCTTCGGGCAGGCCATAGACCTCATCAAAGATTTTGAGATAGAGATCACGATTGGCTTTGACGGAAAAAAATTGCTCGACTCGTTTTCTGCCTTCAATTCCCAGTGAACGACGATCTTCCGGATGATCGATCAGGTGAATAATTGCATTGAACCATTCATCTTCAGACTTGACCAGCAGTCCGGATTTTCCGTTTTCTATGACTCTGAAATTCGCGCCAATGGCTGTCGCAATGGCCGGGATTCCAAGGGCCATGTACTGAAGGGCCTTCAGGCCGCTTTTTCCGTAGATCCATGGGCTTTCAGGAAGAGGATAAAGCCCGATATCAATGCGCTGGAGGTCAGCGACTTCCGAGCTTGACTTCCACTGGATTGATTCCGTTTCAATACCGCTCATGCGGAATTGGCCGCTGCCGATTACGAGAAGCCTGACATTGCGTACGGCTGAAACACGAATCAGCACTTGCTGCAGGAGCTTGAGATATTCTTCTGTACTATGGCTGCCACTCCAGCCCAGCGTGATTGGATTACCTGGCTTATTTTCATAAGAATTTACAGGATGATAGAGATCGGTATTGATTGTTGATGAAATATCAGTTGTATTTCTGTTAAATATTTTCGCAAAATTATCCAGAGTTGGTGTACAGGTAATGACGTGACGGGCTTTTTTCAAAAGAGTTGTAATTCGTGATGGATTTTTAAACCATTTTGTAAAAGAATTTGCCCGGCTTGAGTGTGAAAGATGAATCATGTCATCAATATCGTAAATGAATTTTGAATTCAGTGCCGGATAAATACTTTCAAAAAATGCAAACCCAAATGGAACAGCAAATTTGTGGATATAAATGCCATCATAAAATGGAATTACTGGAATCAATAGCAGCCTTTTAATAAAACCGAGGATTGTCCAGAGAAATTTTTCTACAAATCGGCCAGGTTTGTAAAGGATCGACCAGAGTCTATGAGAAACAAATGGACAGACTTTGATTGAGTAGCCATTCTCCCGAAGATAATCAAAATACTGCTCATACTTCAGGCGCTGCGCTGGAGATAGACCCTCGGTATATGGTAAGATGACTAGAATGTATTTGTGTTTTGCTTGTTT
>JBILGL010000321.1:0-5443 GCA_044351075.1 Isosphaeraceae bacterium
AAGGGCCCCGTAAATCAAATTCACACCGACAATACCAATCACCTCCTGCTGCGGTAGATTATCTTTATCGAGTAAGGTGAGGTGCAAAATGATCTGAGAAGGCTCAGCACCCGGCGCATGCTGAAATCGAATTCCCATCCAGCCATGGAAATTGTCATTGCGAGTATAACTTTTGGCGACTACGGTGTCGGCAAAGGCAAAAAAACGCGTGTCGGCACCTCGTTTTTCAGCCAGTCGCTCGCCCATCAGGCGAAACTCATATTCCAGCATCCGCTCCAATCGCTGCCGGCTGACATACCGGCCCGTATGACCATAAATCGCGTCGGAAACGGTCATGTCATAGGCTGAGATGCTCTTGGCAATTGTGCCCGCTGCCGCCCCGACACGAAAAAACCAGCGGGCTACCTCCTGCCCTGCACCAATCTCGGCAAATGTGCCGTATTTGGTGTTGTCGAGATTGATCCGCAAAGCCTTCTGGTGCGTATCCAACCGGTCGTGCCGTTCCTGGTGATCCTGCATCGCCCGCTCACCCCCGTCCTACGCCAGCCCTCTGGTTTTCAATCACACAATATTGATCATAACCAACAATGAGTTAACTCAAAAGCAGCGAATTAATGATCCTCACAATTATCGACAATTAGGCACCATGACCCGATGCTTTTGAACACAGGAATCAACAACATTAATTTTCAGAATCAATCGTTATCTATTATTTGATCTATAGTTACATCAAGAACTTCAGACTCGAAAAACCAATTTTACAAATAATCGTTGACAGACAAGATTCGTTCGACTATTATATTAGTCATTCAACTTCATAGATAGTCTTTTAACGTAAAGCGATCGGCTATGGCGCCTTCGAAGCATGAGTCGGATGAGAACGGCCTGACTCCGGCCGAGTGGAAAGTAATGAAGGTTGTCTGGCGGCATCGCTATCGCGGCTGTGCTGCACGTGATGTTTACACGGAAACGGCAAAAACCGAAGGTTGGGCCCCAACGACGACCAAATCAATCTTGCGCAGACTCGTTGATAAAGGGCATCTCACAGCTCGGCCTGTAGGCAACAGCCATTTGTATGAGCCGGCTGGATCGGCCTTGAAATCTTTGCTGGCCGCCGCCGACAATCTTCTTAATAACATGCTTGAAGGCACTTCAGTCCTGGTGATTACACACATGCTAGAAAAAAGTAGGTTGAGTGAGGATGAACTGGCTAAACTACGAAAATTGATTGACGAACGCACAGGAAAACCTTGTGCCGACGACAAAACCCCTTTGTGATGAACAAACTCCTGTGCTGAGATTTTTCACCATATCTTTAGAATTATTGTCACGAAGGAACCTTGGTCATGATTACGTTTCAACGGAAGTGGCAAGGTATCGCTATTGCTTATCAATGATGTGTCTGTCTGAGGACATATCATCGATAATTTTCATATAGAAAGGTCCCTGAAAAGATGAAACGGCGATGCTTACTTAAATTCCCTTTTATTGGTGGTTTCGCACATAATCTTAATGCAAGCCCGAAAGATTTAGCGAAAATAACCGTTTCAAAAGATGGTAGTGGCTTTGTTGAAAGCGGCTCGCAAAAGACATTCACGGTTTGGGGCGTGAATTATGATCACGATGAAAAAGGGCGACTGCTGGAAGATTACTGGCATGACGAATGGCTGAAAATCGTTGAGGATTTTAATGAAATCAAGGCCCTGGGTGCCAATGTTGTGCGAATTCATATGCAATTCGGCAGGTTTATGAAATCAACTGACAAGCCTAATAAAAAGAATCTCGACCAACTTTCAAAACTGGTGGAACTGGCAGAAAATACCGGGCTCTATCTCAATTTAACCGGTCTTGGGTGTTACCATAAAAAGGATGTACCAGGCTGGTATGATGTTCTTCAAGAAAAACACCGATGGGAGGCCCAGGCAATCTTCTGGCGGGCCGTGGCCGGGCGATGCAAAAATTCGAACGCCATTTTTTGTTATGACCTGATGAACGAGCCGGTAGTGCCAGGTGGTAAAAGAAAGGCAGGTGACTGGCTTGGCCCTGCATTTGGCGACAAGCATTTTGTTCAGATGATCACGCTGGATCAGTCCAATCGGCCGCGTTTTGAAATTGCGCAGGATTGGATTGCATTTTTAGCAGGCGAATTGCGAAAAGCTGACTCCAAACACTTGATCACAGTTGGCATGGTTGATTGGAGCCTTGATCGTAAAGGTCTAACGTCCGGCTTTATTCCAGAAAAAGTTGCCGGATCGCTTGATTTCATTTCCGTGCATATTTACCCGGAAAAAAATAAAAACGATGAAGCATTGAAAACGCTTGAAGTATTTCAGATTGGGAAGCCTGTTGTGATTGAAGAAACTTTTGCACTCAAATGTGACACAAGGCAATGGCGAGAATTTGTTGAAAAATCGGCCCGGAATTCGGCGGGATGGATAGGCTTTTACTGGGGCAAAACGCCGGATGAATTGAAAAAGGCAAATACGATTGCTGATGCCATTATGTTAAAGTGGCTTGAGGAGTTTAAAAATGGTCCGCCTAAATGATTTTTCGATTTTCGGCGGGTATTTTGAATTTAACTGAATCAAGCCGATTGCATTTCGCGAATCATGGTTTGAAACATTTTTTTTGTGTTGGCCCGAATCATCATCATGACGAGTGGTGAAAACAGTTTGAGAAAAAGGCCGAAACGATCAGCAACGAGCTGGGAGTGATAATCCAGGCGGGTTTGATCACCGTTTTTGGTCAGTCGATATTCAACATTGATTTTACCACCGGGGGCAAGCTTATCGGCATTGATCGAAAGATTGAAACGGTTCGGTGCGTCAACCATAGGCATACTGGCGTGATAGATTACCAGTTTTTTACCTTCCTGCATAACCATTGTCCAATGAGTGCCTGCTTCATAAGCAATTCCGCCATCATCTCGCTGCAGAGATTGCAGGCCTTTCATCCATTTTTTTTGACATTCTTCCACTGTTAACCACTGCCATGCTTTTTCGATCGGTCCGGGAAGATCGAAAACAAACTTGATCGGTTTCATTTCTGGCATTGTTTTTCTCTTTTGTTTTTTGGGGTTTCAGAATTCAATAACAAAGCCCGATGTAAAAAACATCGGGCTCTGAGATTTTGACATAATCGAGTTCAGACGATTATTCGGCCTTGGCTTTTGCCTTGGCTTTGGAGGCCGGTCGGATGCCCGGCTTGGGGTCGAGGTTCTGTGCCAGATCGTCGGCCGAGACCTTACTGTTGACGCCATCGGCAGGCATATTGGCTTTGGCTGTCCAGAGTATCGCATTGAGCACGAGCTTGCGCTGATCGTCGTTGCCCCAACCCTTGTGGAAATGGCCACCGGTGAAACCGAAGCCGCGGCCGCCATCAGCCCGTTCAACAGCCCAGGCAACGTGCTGTGGTTCGCCGTTGGCAATGGCCTTACGAACATGGGGATTACCACTGTGAGGGCCATCGGGGCGAGTCAGAGTCGAGGTAGGCGGCAGGTCGGTCAAGATCGTCGTCACGCCTTGAAGTCCGTCGCGGAATCTCATGTGATAATACCATTCGTCGTTGGTTGAAAATGGCTTCACGCCGCTGGTGACGGGGTGTTTGGGCAGCGATTTGAAGTTTGCCGTCCAGTGTGGATTGACCGACCAGTTTGGCTCAAAATAGCCGCCAAGCATTTCTTTGAACTCAGTGCCTTTATCGACGGGCACTTCAACGGCGTAGTGCACACAGACAAGACCTGCACCGCGTTTGGTTTGGGCTTGAAGCTGCTTAAGGTGTTCACCTTGAAGGGCAGGATGGCCCGCGCCACCATCGGCGTAAATCAGAATGGTATCGGCTTTCTGAAGTTCATCGAGACTTGGCCATTTGCCGGAAAGATGCGTGATGACTTTCATGTCGGGAACATTTTCCTTGAGACACTTGGCCAGTAGGAGCACGCCGGCGTTGTGTTCATGGTCGCCGGGGCCATGGCTGGGGCGACCGGCCAAAAGCAGGGCAGTTTTTGGCTCTGCAGCGAAAGAGGCAGAGATGACAGCAGAAAAAAGAACTGCCCAGAGGCAGCCAAGGGCAAATCGGCGCATGGTTAGAAAAAGACTCCCGGGTTGTAAGGGGGGTTCATCAGGGTTTACAGTGTTTGATTATCCGAGATTGGCAAGCTATTGCCAACACCCTCTCGATTAGCTTTCACACGATCTGACGATAAATAGAAAAAAGGCCGGATTTAGACATGAGCAATACCGGACCGCTTTTGAATTGGCTGATGAATGACAAGTCGGAAGAAAATGACCGGGGCCCGGACTTACAGACTCTGCGAGAGATCCTTTACCGGACAATCGCAGATGGCAGACTTTCAAAGTCTGAACGGGATGTGCTACGCGATTGCATCTGGGA
The DNA here is from genome assembly GCA_044351075.1 of Isosphaeraceae bacterium. Taxonomy (GTDB): domain Bacteria; phylum Planctomycetota; class Planctomycetia; order Isosphaerales; family Isosphaeraceae; genus QWQI01. The sequence continues at coordinate 4,393 of JBILGL010000321.1, forward strand.
TCAGCCCCGGCGGCCAGATGAAACACGACTGACCGTACTTCGACGGGCTGCTTTCGATCTTGTTTCCGAACAACTTGGTAAACCGGAGGAGAAAGCAATTCTGGAATGGCTGCATGATATCGTTGAATTATTAATTCCTTGTGTGTCTCGTCAGGAGGGCGGCACCAAAAATCAGCCGATTGTGTTATTCAGCCCTAATGACCCCTATGCCGAGCGCATCAGTGGAATGATTCGACAAGCAAATAAGTCACTTGATCTTTGTGTTTTCACTATTACCGACGACCGGCTGACAGAAGCTGTATTAGATGCTGCGAAACGAAAATTGAGAATTCGGTTGATTACGGATAATTTGAAGTCGGAGGATCTTGGGTCTGACATTGAGCGAATTGCTGCTGCGGGCGTGCCGGTAAAATTGGACCGAAGCCCTTTTCACATGCATCACAAATTCGCGATTTTCGATGGCGTGTTTGTGATGACGGGGAGTTATAACTGGACTCGTAATGCAGCGAAAGAAAATCAGGAGAACCTTGTAGTTACGCATGACCCATTGATCGTCAGACCATTTTCCGAAGAGTTTGAAAGGCTATGGGCCGAGTTGGCGGATATTTGATTGAAGGTATGAATTTACAACAAATTACGGGTCTGGGCTTTAACTATCAATAAGCTTTCTTAGAATTAAGGATAGTTATTAATGAATTGTCACAGAATTTGTTGAACCGGCGTATTGAACAGTGAGTATCTCAGGTATAATTCCTGATAGAATGGATATCGGGGATTAGCGATTGCAAAAAGCGGAGCAAAAACCGAATCCAGCAAATAAATCGGGATGACTGATCTGTGCTAGTTTCGAAGGAAAAAAAAGATCCTGATTCAAAAGAGAAAAAATGGGGCCTCGGGGTTCCCATCTCCCGGTTACTTTTTCCCTATTATCACCGTATAAATCGACTCTATGGGGCAATAATTCATAGTCGATTTGGTTATGCACTTGGGCTTGATCGAATTCATCCGGCCAATCTCCCAGCTACATTGATGAGCATTGCGGTGCATTTCG
>JBILGL010000322.1:0-5434 GCA_044351075.1 Isosphaeraceae bacterium
TAAACCGGCCCCAGGCCTCTGGACGGTTGACCTCCAGACCGGCTCGCCCCTGCTCGGCCTCGTCCCGCGCGGCTGGTTCACCTGGGTCGTGCTCGCCCCGGCCAGTCCAAGCCAATCTTCTGAACTCAACCGCGAACTAAAAGCCCTTGAAGAAACCTGGCAGACGCTCGCAGACCTCGACGGCTGGCGCAGAGTCGTCGTGGTGGCCGACGAAAATCTCGGGAAACGACTCAAAGACGAACCACCTAAACCAAAACTGATCCCGTTTGATGTCAGTCGAGCCACTCTGCGCACCTGGGCCGCCTGGGGCTCCGCCGAAAAAGTGCGCCATATCCTGATCGAACCGACAGGCAAAATCATCCTCATCGAACCTTCCGAATCGTTCAACCCCGGCACCCTCAAGAAAATCGCCGACGATCTCACTCGCCGCCTCCGCAGCTTCGAAGGCGAATTCGACGACATGCCCCGATTCTCCTGCTTCCCAAAGCCTTTCACTAAATCCCTTTACCCTGCAGTTTCCCAGCCGGCTCCATCATAAAACAGATCAAATCCATTCCCAGGGGGGTGCTGTCATTGCCTCTCTTCAAAGGCTCACGCCCGGCTTTTCTGTCAAGGCGAATCGGCGGTCTTTTCCTGATTTTGTAATATCAGAAACGGCGATTGTGTAATCGTTACAATTTCACATTTTTTTATAAAAACGATTGATTTTTTGAATCGTCATTTCCGATATGATTAGCGACTTGACTGGTCAATCAGTTCATCCGCATGCAGGTTCTACCCATGAATCTGTCGTGACAAGCAGGGACGCGAGTCGCGAGCCGCTGGACTGAATGCCAAGTGCCTTGATGAGTGTCAAAAAGATGTCATCTCCCCACCTTCGCATATTTCCGTATGGCGAACATCCGGAAAATCAGCCTTCGCAGAGCCCTCAGATTCCTGTGAAGCTGTCAGAACTTTTCCCACTGCTTGCAGAAGCCTATCGGGGAGATTATCTTTGGCTGGATGATTTCGCGGACGATACGGTTCTGATCACCCCTGACCTTTTCGAAGTGGTTCATGCCTTCATCAAGTGCCGCCCATCGGCCTGATGTCGTTCGCTGCGGATTGATTCGAAGAAAACTTGATCTGCACCTTTGGAAACGAGAACATGAGCGATCCTCAGCTTTCGGAAGATGCTTTCGTCATTCAGCATCAGGGCGAATTTATCATTCTGGAAATCTCCAGCGCCATCGAGTCGCTGGATCAATCCATGGGCGGGGTCCTGGCCGATATCGTGCTGGGCCCGATCCGCGCTGCCGAGCACCCCATGCTCATCGTCGATCTTTCCAAAGTTGAACTCTTCGGCAGCATTTTTCTCTCGATCCTCATGCGGGCCTGGAAAAACTGCGTCACACGCGGCGGCATGATGGTCCTCTGCGGCGTGGGCGACCGCGTCAGAGAACTGCTCAGCATCGTGCGAATGGACCGCCTCTGGCCCATCTACGCCACCCGTGGCGAGGCAATGACGGCCCTTTCTACGGACTGACACCAGCAGACTATTTTGTCCTATTTTGTCTTCAATCAGACTGACATCCGGCCATGTGTTGAAAATTCCATCAGGGTAGTTGACACCCGCCGATTGCGAGTTAATGATTAAACTAAACTGACGCTTACGAAATTGAACGTCAAAAATGAACGATTCGCTCAACGATTTCGGATCGGACGTGGAGCTTTATGGGTATCTACGATAGAGCCTATTACGGTGACGACCGGCGCGACGCCATGGACTTTTTTCGTGGCGAAGGCTCGGCCACCCGAACGCTGATTCTGGCCAACGTCCTCGTCTTTATCCTACAAATCCTCTTCCGCGGCAGCATTGAGCCGTTTTTTGCCGCCAGCACCGACGCCATCTCGGGCGGCCAGATCTGGCGGCTCTTTACCGCCAATTTCCTGCACAACCCCCGCGACCCGTTCCACCTCATTTTCAATATGCTCGTCGTCTGGTTCGCCGGCCGGGAACTGGAATACATCTATGGCCGAAATCGCTTCCTCGGCTTCTATTTCGGCGCCTGCCTCTTCAGCATGACCGTCTGGTTCCTCACCGAAAAAGCCATCCATCCCGGCCAGATCTCAAGAGCCATCGGGGCCTCGGGTGCGGCCATGGCCGCCATGATGCTCCTGACACTCCATGCCCCTAAACGCACCGTCATTTTCATCTTCTTCCCGATGGAACTCTGGCTGTTGATGACAATTTATGTGCTGATGGATGCCTTCCGCCTCTTTCAGGAATCGCAGGGCATCGGCGGCAGCAATGTCGCCTTCGCAGGCCACCTGGGCGGCGTGCTCTTTGGCTATCTCTATCACACCTTTGATTTTTCCTGGCTTGATCCGCAGCGGCTCTGGAATTTTCGCCGCAAGCCAAAATTCAGGGTCGTCGGCAGTCGCGAGCGTAACGAAGGCTCAGGCCGGTCCAGCGAGCGCCGCACCGTAAAATTCCCCACCGGTGGCACCAGCACGGCCGTGAAGCCCTCCGTTCGCGTCAGCCCGTCAGTCACGGCAAGCGACTCCTTTGAACGCAAAGTGGACGACATTCTCATGAAGATCGCCCGCGAAGGCCAGAATTCCCTGACCGACGAAGAACGACGGTTGCTCGAAGAAGCCAGCCGCCGCGCCCGATCAAAGCGGGAAAACAATTTTTGACTTCTGCCAGCGAGTCGCCCCGCTCATGAGCCAGCCCTTAATCGTCGTGCGTGATGCCACAATGGCCGACGCCGAAAGCCTTTTCACCTTTAACCAGGCGCTGGCCGACGAAACCGAAAATCGTCACATCCCCGACGCAGTCCTCCGCCAGGGCATCATTGGTGCCCTTGAAAACAATCATCGCCTGAAATACTGGGTCGCCTGCCCAGTGGATGATCCCTCTCGCCCCATCGGCCAGCTCGCCGTGAGCTATGAATGGTCGGACTGGCGCAATGGCTGGATCTGGTGGCTTCAGTCCGTTTATGTTGACGCCGGCTGGCGGCAGAAGGGCGTCTTTCGGGCCCTGCTGGGGCAGGTGCGGCAATCGGCCGAGACGGCCGGCGACGTCATCGGCCTGCGGCTCTATGTCGAGCATGAAAACGCCGCGGCCCGCGCCACTTACAGCCGCATGGGCTTCCAGCCAGCAGGCTACGAAGTGCTCGAATTGATGTGGTCCGACAAAACATCGCGGCATCATGGTTGAATTCAGGCCGCTTTTTCATTACTTTTGAGTAATCAACCGGCTGCTTACCGCTGAGACTATCGCCAAAGCCGCCTCTGATTAACCTGCTTGACTCGCCCCCTGAAAATACGGACAGGCCCCCGACATGGCACGAATTCTGAGCTGTTTTTCCAACTCCTATGGCCCTCTCGGCGTCTGGGTGGCCGCTGAACATCTTCGCGCCACCGGCCTGACACACCTCGAGCTCGCCCTTCGTGGCCATAATTTCGGCGGTCTCATCATCCCGGAAGAAGTCGTCGTGACCGAAAAGGCCGACGACGACACCGCCCGCCGCTTCGTCGATCATCTCACCCAACACAAGGTCGGCGTCTCCGGCTGCAATGTCGGCGGGGCCAATCTCCTCACCGAAGAAGGCCTCACAATCACCTGCAATCGCCTCAAATTTGCGGCCAAATGGTTTGGCGTCTCCATTTGCGTGACCGGCGCAGGCCAGCCGAAAAACGACGAAGAATGGGCCGTCATTCGCAACCACCTCCGCATCATCGGCCAGACGGCGGCCGACTGCGGCATTACCCTCGCCCTTGAAACCCACAAAGGCCCCACCCAAAACGCCGAAGCCATGCTCCGCACAATTGAATCGGTCGATCATCCGGCCGTTCGCCTCAATTTCGACACCGGTAATATCGCCTACTATAACGAAGGCGTGACACCGATGGACGAGCTCCGCAAGGTCGCCCCGCTGGTCGTCAACGTGCATGCTAAGGATAACCGCGGCCGGCTGGAAGACTGGTACTTCCCCGCTCTGGGCGAAGGCGGGGCCGTTGATTTTGTCGTCATTCGCGAAATTCTTGACGCCCAAGGCTATAGCGGGCCCTACACCGTTGAGCTGGAAGGCATCGGCGGCGAGCCCGAGCCGGGCCTCGAAGAACGCCAGAACCGCCTGCGCAAGAGTGCCGAACATCTGAAAAAATGCGGCTATTAAGCCAGATTCATCCGCCAAAAGAACGCCCATATCGCCTGTGAGCCCTCGAACGAAGCCATGACGATCACCCTGAACGGTCAGCCACATTCAGTCCCCGAAGGCTTTTCCATCGCCCAGCTGGTCGAGTCACTGAAACTCCGGCCCGAGCATGTCGCCGTCGAGCAAAACCGCCAGCTTGTCTCACGCAAGATCCATCAGGAAACACACTTGCATGAAGGCGACGTGGTTGAGGTTGTGACGCTGGTCGGCGGCGGCTCACCCGCAGCCGATACCGGCGAATCGCTCATCCCGCCCCTGAAAATCGGCACCCACACCCTGACCAACCGGCTCATGGTCGGCACGGGCAAATACGCCACGCTTGAGCTCATGCAGGAATGTCTGGCCGCCAGCGGGGCCGAAGTCATCACCGTGGCCGTGCGCCGCGAGCGACTTTTTGACAAATCAGGCCGCAATATTCTCGACTTCCTTGACCTCAAAAAGCAGACAATCCTGCCCAACACGGCCGGCTGTTTTAACACCGAAGAAGCCCTCCGCACGGCCCGTCTGGGCCGCGAGCTGCTGGAAGGGCTGGGCAACCCCGGCGCAGACTGGGTCAAGCTGGAAGTACTCTCTGACCCCCGCACTTTATTGCCCGACCCCACGGCCACGGTTGAAGCCACCGAAGTGCTTGTCAAAGAAGGCTTTCAGGTGCTTTGCTACACCAGCGATTGCCCGGTCACGGCCCGCAAGCTCAAGGCGGTGGGGGCGGCGTGTGTCATGCCGGCTGGCAGCCCGATCGGCTCAGGCCAGGGCGTATTGAATCCGTCGAGCATCCGCATCATTCTGGAAGATCTCAAGGGCGATGATCCGGACTACCCGGTGGTGATCGACGCGGGCGTCGGCACCGCCAGCGACGTCGCCTTCGCCATGGAGCTGGGCTGTGATGGCGTGCTGCTCAATACAGGCATCGCATCGGCCAAAGATCCGCTCCGCATGGCCTATGCCATGCGCCATGCGATGACGGCCGGATATCTGGCGGCCCGTGCCGGCCGCATTCCGCGCAAGCTTTACGCCACCGCCTCAAGCCCGCTTTCAGACCTGATCTCCTGATCTGTTCAAATCTTTTTGCTGAACAGCCCTCAACTTCATAAGAATTGCCGCCCTCACGAGCCGTAAGAGTGCTTGGCGGCTAATATTTTGATTATCGTAATTCACGAATGATCGTTATCGGTTTTATTGTATCTTCCAAATTTTGTCGCAGGTCACGATTTATCGTGACAATTCCATTAATG
>JBILGL010000323.1:0-5414 GCA_044351075.1 Isosphaeraceae bacterium
ACATCATAGCGGTGGTGGCTGTAGTCCGTGTTGATGCGGAGCTGGTTGACGACTTCGAAGTGGTTTTTGCACCAGTCCTTGAGGTTGACCAGGGAGTAGATCAGCGGCGTGCCGTCATCGCGGGTGAAGCTGTTAATGGTGCGGAGGGTCTTGGAGGCGGTGAAGACATCCGGGGTGACGATTTCATCCAGCAGGCGGGCAAACTCGGCATCGGAGAGATTGACGCGATTTAACTTTTCAAAATGCCTGCGGAAGTTCTTTTCAAGCGAAGCACGATCTCGAATATCTTCACGATATTCGTATTTGAGGTCTTTGAGCTTCGAGATCAGGCCTGATTCAACTGCCTCTTCCGCCATTGATAATATCTACCTTCAGGCGAGATTTACGTCATCTATTTTTGACTTTCGTATCACTTTACCTGACAAATTTGTTTCTTTCAATTCATGAAGATTCATTGCTTCTCAAGATCGATGTTTTAAAACTGAAAAAGTGGGCATTTTGGGTTTTACGGTATGAGATCTGATCAATATGCTATTTACATCGAATCAACGCAGCCTGTAATAATGCAGTAATTAATAGTAAATTTAGTATCGTATTCTCCTTAAAACCCATATTTCAAATAGCTTACACCAGATAAACCTGAATAACTCTTTTATCCTGTCGTAGGCTGGTCGTGGTTTTGATTATTCATTCTGAGGACCGAGAGAGTGGCCTTGCAGATTCCGGCGGAACTCATCAGGGCGATGAGCAGATTGCTGGTGAGTCGGGAGATTGTTGACTTTGAAATCGGCAGATTTGTCTGGTCGAGCGGAAAGAGGATCATGCCAAAGATTTGAAAAATGAGAGAGCCGGCCAATGCCCCGAGCATGCCTCCGATGACTGTCTGACGAATCAGCCCGGGGATTTTGCAGTTGAGGCTGGATTGGAGGCCCAGGGCAAAAGGCAGGCCGACGGCCCCTCCGATGATCATGGCGATGGTGCCATGGATCAGAAGCGTTTGTAGAAGAACATCTTTGTCAGGGTCATAAAAACCGTAAAAAACCGGCACGAGGCTCCAAGTTGCGGCACCGGCTGCAAGGCCGCCTGAGCAGAAGCCAAGAAGGCTGAAAGAGGCAATGGGGCGGACGGATTTCGTGGTGCCACCGGCGGCCAGGCCAAGCAGGAGCCCGAGCGAAGCGCCGAGCATCACGGCCCGGAGCGTTGCTTCAAGCCTGATACCGGCGGTTCTGGCATTTGCGGCGGCCTGTGCTTCCTCAATGCTGGGAAAACCACTGGTGGCCATGAGCGGCGGAATGAATCTGCCATTAATCGACTCGCCCCCAAGCCCCGAAATCAATGCGGCGAGCAGACCTGCAAGCAGCGAGAATACCAGGCACCTGAAGGGCGAAACGCCTGCGATCTGGTTTGGTGTGGCCGTTGTCATTGGTTTATCCGCGTGGGCATCTTCCATGGTTGAAATTTATTTCTGGTATCGAATAAAAGCCCGGAATCAGGCCTGGGTGCAGCAGGTGGCCGCATTCAGCCGATTCCGGGATTTGATCCGACAATGATCTTCATCCCGGTGAATCGGGCTGGATTAGATCAGTAGGAATCGCTGGAGACGACTTCGCCACCATCGCGGGTGCCGAGAGCCCACCAGATTTGCATGGAGATTGTGCTTTTGATGAATTTGACGCTGCCGTCGGCCATGCTGACATTGACACCGCCCGGATGGTTACTCGTGGCATTGTAATAGCCACTGTGAAGCACGCCACAGCCTGGGCAATCGAGCCGGCATGAATTCCAGGGATATTGAGTCGAGTTTGGCGGGATCAGCGTCTGGAAGAGCGATTCGCCCAGATTGCTGAGTCCCCAGCGATAGCCACGCTGGCCCCTGTTGATATCGGTACGGAAGAATCGGTTGCACTGTTCCCAGTCCTGCTGCATTCCGGCGAGGTTATCGGCACCATTCTGGCTTGTATAGGCGGAGCTGCGGCTGGCGCCGGAGGGGGCGGGCCCATCGCGCCATCGTTGTTGAGTTGCAGCGCCGGCTGTGCTTGAAACGAGTGCTTCGGAGTAGCAGATCGTGTTTGAAGAGCCGTCGGTCACATCCTGCAGGCCAATGGTTCGGGAAAAGGAGAAAATGCCGCGTGAATTGGCGTTGTTTCGAAAACCGACCGTGGTTCCGACAGAGCCGAAGTAGCTATTGGTATTGTCCTGACCGACCAGACCATCGGAAGGGCATTCGTAGGAGTTTACGCGAGTTCGCCAGGCCGTCTGATTGATGACGTTCCCAAGGCCCTGCCAGAGATTCCAGTTGAAGTTAATTGACATGTAAAGTGGCTGCTGCTCAAGGTATGGAAGCATCAATGCCTGAGCGCCCAGCGTTCCCCAGTCCGTCTGTACGCCGACATCGGAAAAAGCTCTCGTCACTGCCATGGGGAATGACCCTAGGGCCTGATGATAATTATGCATGGCCAGCCCGATCTGCTTCAGATTATTGACACACTGGGCACGGCGGGCGGCTTCACGCGCTGACTGCACAGCCGGCAGCAGCAGAGATATCAATACCGCGATGATTGCAATCACCACCAATAATTCGATCAGTGTAAAACCCTGTCGAGATCTGCGAATCATGATCATTACCTCTTTTCTGTCTTGTCAGTTGCCTTGTTTTTACCGTACATCAAGCACCCGGATGGCATTTCCTTCATTGCATTCTTACCTGCTTATGAATGATTGCTTTGGAGCAAAAGCCGGGTATCGCACAGGCGAAAGAAAAATCGCGATTGAAGCGAGATTGGCAGTTGCCCCGGAAAAGCAGGTGGGCGAGCTGCTGAGGGGCCTATTTTTTCGCAGCAGGCTCTTTTTTCGTCTCTTTTTTGTTTTCGTTATCGTAATAGCCACGCATTGAGTCGGTTAAGGCCTTTTCTCGCGTTTCATCCACTTTAATGGATGAGTTGTCGTTGCCTTGACCGCATCCGCCCGCTGAGATGACTACTGTCATTAGTAATGCAGGGATCGTTGCCCGAAAAATCAGACGTTTTGCCATTCTTCGAAACCTTTCGCCGATTGAAATCGATTGTGAAATTTGTTGCCTGTTGCGGGTGAGATATGAGGTGCACGCCCCAGACTTGCATCGAGCATGGCAAGCCACAGCCTGTTTAAGCTCTCTTTTCGAGACTGTTGGAAAGTGTTTTGCGATATCGATGGTCAGGATGGTCAGAAGCGCTATGGCCTCTGGAACTGTAATTAAACAGTTGCGTTGATCTGAGTCAAGAGACGTATTGGCTGAAAACGAAATTCAAAGGCCGATTTTTCAAGCGACCTTTATTTTTGAAGAGATTCCTCCGCTCTCTCTCTCCGGGTCATGTTCGCTGGCGATTTGAAGCTTAAAAAGGATCGTTCTCGATTTATCATCTAAGTGCTAATCAAAAAACTATTTGCATTGAATCATTACAGCCTGTAAAAACGCTGTAAAAACAGGTGTTTTATGGTGTCATATAATCCTTAAAACTCATAGTCTAAATAACTTACACCAGATAAACCAGAATGACCCCTTTACTGCGCGAGAGGTTGTGGCAGGCGCCAATCAAATAGATTCGGCTTGACGGTTTTGTAAACTTTAGAAATTATTTGTGTGTTTCCGAGAGCTTTTGACGGAATGAGTTTTTGCGTTGCTGGTCAAGGATGACTGGTGAATGCAGACGGGCAGATTGTTGGCTGGTTAATCTGGCTGATGGTGTGCTTATATCCGTAAGCAAGCAAAGGACATGGAAGTCATGAGCGTTTCCGTCTTGCGCCTGGCCCCGGCGTTTTTGCTGTTGGGCCTGAATTTGATGGCGGCCGAGTCGCCCAGCACATTGGCTCTACTCAGTCAGTCACGAGACCTGGTGGCCAGGGGTTCGCTCGACGACGCCGTGGCCGTGCTTGAAAAATCGTTGGAAAACGCTCCGGAAGCCGACCTGCCGGCGATTTTGGATCAGCTCCGAAAGTTTTATGTGGTTGCTATTAATGAAAATCGGAAGGCTGGCCGCTATGAGCAGGCCGACCATTACAGCCACAATTTGAAAGTGATGGATTCAGGGTCTGCCGCGCCTGATGCGGGTGTGATGGTCATTCCAGAAGCAGTGCCAACCGACCGCCCTGCACCGGCTCAAGCCAAGCCAGAGCAGACGATCCCCCGAATCAGCCGCCATGAGCCACCCGCCGACTCGCTGGCTGTGCCGATGGCACGTGAAGAGTCGCAGGCCAGTCGTGATCAGATTCCAGCCAGAGCAAAAGCCGGTTCGCAAAGTCTCAATCGAGAGGTGCCTCAGGCCGAAATCGCCGACAATCAAGAGCCACGCGGCAACTTGGCACAATTTGACATTGCTGAGGCTGATAATGCTTTTTCAGCCAAAAAATATACCGAAGCGGGCGCAATTTACGAGAAGCTCAACAAGATGGGCAAGCTGCCGGATTCTCGGCGGGTGCATTTAGCCTATTGCCGGAGTGCAGCGCTGGTGGCCCGGATTAATCAGAATCCGAAATCGGCTGCGGAATGGAGCCAGATCGAAGCGGAGTTGAGAGAAATCATGACGATTCAGCCTGATTTCTGGTTTGCCGAGTATCTGCGGGACCTGGTTAACGAACGATCGAAAACGGCATTGTCGTCGGCAACGTCGGGTAAATCTGGCACACAGCTTGCCAGCAATGGCGGCATGATTGGCCGGGCAGCCCGGCAGATCAGCTCGATAAATATCAATCCGCTGAAGCGATAAAAGAAAAATGGCCCTGGCTGAATTCGAGATGTAAGAACTTGATTTTATCTGCCAGGGCTTTCCTCGTGGGTAAAAAATCAAGATCGATCTCGTTGAAGATCGATCTTATTGGTTTTGAATGTTATTTATTGCCTGATTTTATCAACTGGCCTCAGTCATCATAATCTTCATCGTCGTGAGCTGCTGCTCGGGTGCGTTCGTCAAGTTTGGCCCGCACTTGCACGCCCAGCTTCAGCACAGCGACGCGGCGATCGCTTTGTGGTTTCTGGAGGATATGATCCTGAATCTGAATCAGAATTTCTTCCAGAAGTGCTTCTTTCGTGACTTTGGAGTGATCGTTCCAGTTACCCAGGGCCCAGTATTGTTGAATGAGCTGGTCGATGCGGGCCACTTGTTCCTTGCGGCGTGCGATGCCTGAGACGGCGCTGGCTTGCCGCCAGTCTTCAAATGTCCAGATATCGTTATTGATCAGGGCATTGGTTTGATAACGATCCTGGCGGAACTTGCGGAATTCAGCCAGATTTTGATTTTGAATCATTGTAAGTTGGGTGTTGATCCCGACGATTTTGCGCTGTAGTTTGCGGGCGTAGTTCAGAACATCGACTGGGCTGATGGCGAAGAGGGGCTTTGATGGTTTGAGAAAGAGCCCGCAGCCGCTGGCCATCAGGGCGG
>JBILGL010000324.1:0-5397 GCA_044351075.1 Isosphaeraceae bacterium
CAATAGAAAATCTCGAAGAAAAAGGATATAAGCCCAGACCATCAAATACTGAATTTGAAAGATCAAACGGAGGGTATAAACCTAAAGTTGAAAAACCAGCTGATACTAATCGTCCTAAAACTCCGCCGAAAAAAACATGATTTTAATACTAAGAAAACAGGTCATTCTACCTTTTTGAACACAATTAATCTCAATTTCCTTGTATTTGGCATAAAGGTGTCATTCTTCTATATTAAATACCTGTGAAGAGTGCTGTCAGGGCCATGCTTGAATTACTTCCTGACGTTGCGTCGGCGCTTTTTGGAACATAAGGCAATACGCGGGAAGGTGATCGGTTGACAATTCGCCGGACACGACAAGCGACTGGAGATCTGCCGGCTATCGACGTATTCATCGCAGAGCAATCGGAGGTTTATGCCGAATGATTCTAAACAACAAGCTGGGCATTACCGATCAAATTGAATTGGCCAAAGCCGAAGAAAAAATCAGCAAACAAAAAGCCAGACAACTGTTTGACTCAGGCGATATTCATAAGGCAGAGTCCGGCAAATTTGCCGGACTGGCATTTATCCACACGTATTTATTTGAAGACCTGTATGACTTTGCCGGAAAAATCCGCGATGTGAATATTGCTAAAGGCGATTTTCGTTTTGCTCCGCTGATGTACCTTGAAGCGTCGCTCAAATATATCGACACAATGCCCCAGAGCACGTTTGAGCAGATCATTGAAAAATATGTCGAAATGAATGTGGCCCATCCTTTCCGTGAAGGCAATGGCCGCGCCACTCGCATCTGGCTGGATCTGATGCTTAAAAAAGAAATCCGGCGAGTCGTTGACTGGAACCTGGTCGATAAAGAAGAATACCTCTCTGCGATGCAACGCAGCCCAGTGAAAGACCTGGAAATCAAAGCCCTGCTTAAACAAGCCCTTACCGACCGGATTGATGACCGGGCCCTGTTTATGAAGGGAATTGATGTGAGCTATTACTACGAAGGCTATAGCGAATTCAAAACTGAAGAGTTGTAGGCATCAATCTTATTACTTTTGTAATACTTCTGATATTCTGACTGCTGAACCAGGTAATCAGTCTAAACGAAAGTGGTCAATCTACTATATTCTGCACTAAAGTATTATTATAATGACATTTAGAGAATTTTACATGCTGTTCTTTTGCGACATCATAACTCCCGGAAAAATCAGATTTAAGAACCATAAATTAATGAGAATGAATTAGTTAGATCAAATAAAAGTGGAATGACCCATTTGATTGCTGTATCTTTATTTGAGCGATAAGAATTACAGTTCAGCAGCCGCGCCGTTGTCGCCTATAATAGAGGATCGAGTATCGACCCACGCTAAGAGCGGATCACCGCCATCAGGCCGGTGAGGGAAGCAAGGCAAACCAGACAAGCGAGCATTGGGGCCGGGGCCATGCCAGAGGTTCCACCAGACGAATCTGCACTGAATCGGACAATCATCGCAGCCGACCCAGCACAGGACCTGGGCGATGCGGTTGAGGACTATCTCAACCGGGTTGAAACGCTGGGCCATGCGCCCGATTTGCAAGCTTTTCTGGCGGAATATGCCAATCTGGGCGATGAGCTGCGTTCGGCGATCGAAGGCCTGGCGATGGTCAAAGGGCTTTTGAGTACGGGCAGCGCGTCGTCGGATGACTCGCGTATCTCAGGCCTGGAGCGCGAGCTGACGGCCATCAAGCCCGGCTTCAGCCTGGCGGGCTACCGCATTATTCGCGAGCTGGGCCGGGGCGGCATGGGTGTGGTGTATGAGGCGGTGCACGTTGATCTGGATCGCCCGGTGGCCCTGAAAATCCTTCGGCCATGGTCCGGCGGATCGGCCCGAAGGCGGTTTCTGAACGAAGCGAAAACCGCAGCCAGCTTGCACCATACAAATATTGTGCCAGTTTTTGATGTTGGTCAGACGGATTCGATTACCTACTACGCCATGCAGAAGATTGAAGGCGAAGGGCTTGATCGCTGGGTGCGGCGGCATCGGGGCAATGCAGGCCCGCAACAGACGCAGGATTCATCGGTCGGCGAATTGGCCAAACGGCAGGCTTCGCTTACTTCGACAATCGTCAATAATGATCCGCTCAAATCGAGTAACGTCGTTGGCAATTCAGGTCAGGAGAAGCCTGAATCGATCCCCTTCCCGGCTATGAATGACGAGCCTGATGGCGATCGTCTGTCGCCGGTTGAGACGCCTGCCCATCGGCCTGGCACATCAGCCCATGCACGCTGGGTGGCCCAGATTGGCAGTCAGGCAGCCCGGGCGCTGGATTACGCCCATCGGCGGCAGGTGATTCACCGGGATATCAAGCCCTCAAACCTGATCATGGACGGCTCGGGCACAATCTGGGTGGCTGATTTCGGGCTGGCCCTGCGGCTTGATGATCCCGATCTATCACGTGGCGATGGTGTGCTGGGCACGCCGCGATACACCAGCCCCGAGCAGGCGGCCCGCAAGGTGGTTGACAATCGTACGGATATCTACAGCCTGGGAGCGACACTATACGAGATTTTGACGATCAGGCCGCCGTTTGATGGTGAAACCAGCGATGAGGTGATCCGAAAAATCCTGACGGAGTCGCCCGTTTCGCCGCGATCAATCGTGCCCTCGGTTTCGCGGGATCTGGAGACGATTATCCTCAAGGCGATGGCCCGGCGGCCGGAAGATCGCTACACCAGCGCTCAGGAGATGGCCGAGGATCTTGAGCGATATCTGGCCTACGAGCCTGTGCGTGCCCGGCGGATTGGCCCCGTGGGGCGGATGTGGCGGCTGGCATGGCGGCATCCAGCCGTTTCGGCAGTGATTCTGATGGCACTGTCGGTGATCAGCGTGATCGGCTCAGTGGCTTATGAGCGAGTCGCCCGCGAGCGCGACGATGCGATTACGGCCAGATCACAGACGCTGATCGCCCTTCAGGGCGAGAAAGTGGCGCTGGAGAAGGCCCATCAGGCCATGCGTAATCAGCTTTGGCGCGAGGCTTCGATGGTACGGCAGTCGGCCGTTCCTGACAGACGTCAGAATGTGCTTGAACTGATCCGGCAGGCGATGGAATATGCCCCTGAGCCGGAGCTGCGCACGAAGCTGCGTAATGAAGTCGTGCAGGCACTTTCCGTCAGCGATGTACGGCCTGAAGAGCCGCTGGTTTCGCAGCGAGTGGCCGGTTTTGAAGTACTTTCAGGCGGCAAGGTGGCTTCCAGCTTGAGCGAAGATGGGAGGACACTGACATTCTGGGATTTGACAAACGACAAGAAAACTGGGGAGGTGAGCCTTGAGAAGGTAATGGGCCCTACCCTTTCAGGTTTTTCACCATTTCGCGGGGGCGAAGGCGGGCCAGGGGTGCCCGGGGGGCTGCTTTCGCGACGATCGGCCCGTAATATGGTTGCTGTGTCATCGCAGCTTGGGCTGCTGAAGCCTGACGGGCGAAGTATTATCTGGCTGGATGCCCAGAATGGCGACTTGCGTGGCGAGTGGCAATGCCCTGAGCAGGGGGTGATTCTGGCGGCATTACCCGTTGGGAATCAGCCAAAAATTCTGACGATTGAGGATCATCGCCCGAAGCGGCAGGATCGGCCAGAGGATCGGCCGGGTGATCGGCGATCAAGTGCTCTGAATTTTGATGCGGACGACGAGCTTCAGATTGTGCTGCACGACCTTGACGGCGAGAGTGCACATCCATTGGTTCTGGATCGATTTAAACCTGCCCCCGAGCGTGGGCGGTTTGTCTGGCCGGTGCTGGCCGTGAGCCCGGATGGTAAATGGGTGGCTGTGAGTCGTTTATTTGACGACGAAATTCGAATTCTTGACACGACGAATGGCAGCGAGCTGGTATCGTTTTCCGCCCAGATACCGATTTCGTCAATCGCGGCCGGGCCCGATCGCCGGCTTGCCGTGGCTGGCAGTGGTACGATTCGCATGTGGCGTCATGAAATTCGGCGGCAGAATGAGAATGAGACATGGACGACCGTTGCTCTGCCGACCCTGAGCACACACCTTGGCACGATCCGGCAGATCCGGTTTTCACCAGATGGTAGTCTGATCGCTGCTTCCGGGCGTACTTCGGGCATTGAGCTTTGGTCGGTTCGATCCGGGCAGCCGGTCGCAAGTCTGCCGACATCGGGGCAAGTTGATCAACTCGCCTTTTCCAGCGGAGGCTCGAAGCTATTGGCGTCGATTGATGAATCGCGAAAAGGTTCACTGAAGGTCTGGTCGATTGACGAGCCTCAGGCCGAACAATTCATGGCGACGATGCCGGAATCAGTGGTTTCGCTTGGCCTGCTTGAGCGCGGCAAAAACTACGCCCTGCTCTCGCAGACACTGGGCGGCCAGGTCTGGATGGAACTGCCAGGCATGGCCTCGCCGGACCAATTGACGATGCCCGACCGCGAGATTCCCGTGAGTGCCGTTAGCACCGACGGCCTCGGCCGGCTTTGGATCAGTTCAGGCAGCTCGATTTTGCGATGGGATGACTGGTCGCCGCGAAATGGTAATCTGCCCGCCCCTTCCGCCACTTTCTCGCTCTTTGCAGAACCGAATCGGTCTGGCCTGGTCAATCGCAGCTTTGGGCTGACACGGATGCCGGCAGCCATATCGGTTTCTGCACAATCAAGTCGGGTGCTTGTAAGCCGCGGGCCACTTCTGGCAGTGCTTGATGAATCGATTTCACCGATGTTTGTACTGGTGATGCTGGCCAATCAACCGGATAATGAGAGACAGGGGCCTCAACGGGAAATCGCAGGCGAGCCAATTCGCGAACGGCCTGAAAATGATATCAGGAATAATGATCAGGCCGGTGACCCACGCAGGAAATCGGGCGGCTTTCGAGGACGCGAAGACGGGCGGGATCGGCCGAACCCGATTAATCCCGATGGCATTAATCCCGTTTCAGGGAATCTGAGAAACGGCTTTTTCTTCTCGAGAAGGGCTACCATCACGCCGGATGGCCGAGGGATTCTCCTGATTCGAGGCGATACCTGGGAATACTGGCAGATCGGTGAATTACTGGATAGCCCACAGGGTAAATATTACTCAGCCCGAAAAATGGAACCGCCACCGATGGCACCGGTTCAGGGCATCAACTCAATTGCAATTTCAAATGATAACAGTCGGATTGCACTTGGCAGCCGTGAGGGAGTTGTAACGATTATTTCATTAACAGATCTGAGGATGATACATAGCTTTGAATTTCAATCGGACCTCGACCAGAATCGCCAGCCAGTGCAGGAACTTGCATTTTCGCCGGATGGCCGGATGATTGCTGTTACAGGCAGATCAGGCGTTTCGCTCTGGAAAATGGAATCAAGACCAATCCCGTTTTTTAATCTGCCTGTTGAAAATCTGCCGGCAATCACACCAGTCTGGGACAAAGGCAG
>JBILGL010000325.1:0-5384 GCA_044351075.1 Isosphaeraceae bacterium
CATCTGCCTCTTCCTGTATGGCTCGCATAGCCAGATTGAGACTTTTGACCCCAAGCCCGATGCGCCGATTGGCATTCGTGGCGAGCTGGGGTCGATTGAGTCGGCCATTCCCGGCGTGCGTGTGAATGAGCTGCTGCCGAACACGGCGAAGATCACCGACCGGCTGACGATTATTCGATCAATGACGCACCCATACCCTGTGCACGGCGTGGCTTACGCCATGACGGGCAACCCCCGGGTAACACTGCCGGAAGAGCTGAACCCGCATGCCCCGGCCCACTGGCCTTATCTCGGTTCGCTGGTTGACTATCTGGATGGTCGGGCGGCAGTGGGCGATGTGCCGCCAGTGCCTCGGAACATGGGCCTGCCGTGGTCGTTTTCATCACAGCGGATTGGAGAAGTCGCCCGGGCCGGCCCATACGGCGGCTTTTTGGGATCGGCCTATGATCCAACCTGGACCGAATTTGTCGGGCAGGGGACACGCAAGGCCTATAAAACGCTGACGGATAAGGTCTGGAACGATTTTGAGCTTTATCGCGGCGTGACGCCTGAGAGCCGATTGCGACTGCCGGGGATGACCGAACAGTCGGCGACGGAGCTTTCGGTGGATCGGCTGGGTGCACGTAAGTCGTTGCTGGAGCAGATGGAAGAGCTGCGCCGGGGCGAGTCGGGCTGGGTGGAGGATCGGAATCGGGCCCAGGGCTATCGATTGCTGGATAATCCGAAATTCCGTGATGCGTTTGATTTGTCGCAGGAGCCTGATTCGGTCCGAAATACTTACGGCATGACACTTTTCGGGCAATCGACATTGACAGCGCGGCGATTGATTGAAGCAGGCGGGCGTTTTGTGTCGGTCTTCTGGGACGAATTCGGGCTGGCCGGAACGGGCTGGGATACGCACTGGGATCACTTCCCACGGATGAAGGATGAGCTGCTGCCAGGGCTTGACATGGCCCTTTCCGGGCTGATTGCCGACCTTGACCGTCGCGGCATGCTTGACGACACGCTGGTGCTGTTGCAGTCGGAACATGGCCGGACGCCACAGATTGCCACGGGCCCCAAAGGTGGGGGGCGCGACCACTGGAGCCGCTGCTATAGCATTGTGATGGCCGGGGCGGGTGTGAAGAGGGCTAATGTGATTGGTCGGTCGGATTCGATTGCCGGTACGGTGGTGGATAATCCGGTCTCGCCGAAGGATGTGATGGCCACGACGCTACACCTGCTGGGCCATGATCCGACGAGTGTGATTTACGACCGTCAGAATCGTCCGCTGGAGCTGGTGCCGGAATCTCGCATATTATCCGAAGTGCTGGCCTGATTTGGCTTTGGTATGGCATTGGCTGGTCTAAGCCGGCTTTGGGCGGCGTGAGCAGGCAAAACGATTGACAACCATCAGAATTCAGGAAACCGGGCTCTCTCACCGATGACAGAACAGATTCCGCCGCTGGACCTGGCCAAAGAGCCATATATTGATGCCCACAGCCACGTCTGGACGCCTGACCTGGCGAAATATCCGCTGGCATCAGCGTTTAAGAAGTCGGACATGCAGCCCCCTTCGTTCACGGCTGAGGAGCTATTTGCCCACTGCCGTCCTGTGGGTGTGGGGCGGGTGAATCTGATTCAGATGAGTTATTACGAGTTTGACAATTCGTATATGCTCGACATGATCGCCAAGTATCCGGACCGGTTTGTGGGCACGGGCATTGTGGACCCGCTTTCACCCGCTCCTGATCGTGCGATGCGGGCCCTCCGATCAAAGGGTGTAGTGGCTTATCGGATTACGCCCGGTTATGCGAAGCAGCCTGCGGAGAAATGGCTCCAGCCGCCCGGTTTTAATCTGATGTTTGACGAAGCATCGAGGTCTGGGCAGGTGATATCGTGCCTGATCGACCCGACCTGTTTCGCCGAGGTGGACCGCATGGCCGCCCTGCATCCGGATGCGCCGGTGATTATTGACCATTTCGGGCGGATTGGAGTGACAGGCACGATTGAGCCGGCCGAGGTGAAGGCTCTTTGTAACCTTGCCCGGCATAAGAACATGTATGTAAAAATCGGGGCCTATTATGCCCTTGGGGCGAAGAAGCCGCCCTACAATGATCTGATACCGATGATCCGCGAGCTGCTGGCGGCTTATGGCTCGAATCGACTGATGTGGGAGAGCGACTGCCCGTTTCAGGTGGTGAGCCACACCTATAAGGATTCAATTTCGCTGGTGACTGAGCGGCTTGACTTCCTGACCGACACCCAGCGGGCGGACATTCTGGGCAAGACGGCTGAGCGGCTGCTGTTTCGCAAACCCGCCTGAAGACTGTCAACCGAAAGGCAAAGGCGATGAAAACGTATAAAGCATGCGTGATTGGCCATACGGGTCGTGGTGATTATGGCCATAGCCTGGAAATGGCTCTTTTGGGTCAGCCGGGCATTGAGGTGGTGGCTGTGGCCGACCCTGATGCTGCCGGTCGGGCGAAAGCCGCGGCTCGGCTGAAGGTGGAAAACGCTTATGCTGATTATCGCGAGATGCTGGAAAAGCATCGGCCACAATTGGTTGCGATCTGCCCGCGTTTTTTGGACGGTCACAAAAAAGCGATTGAAGCCTGTGCAGAATTTGGTGCCCATGTCTTCTGCGAGAAGCCGCTTTGCCCGGATCTAGCTGAGGCCGATTCGATTGTGGCGACTTGTGAAAAGCACCATATCAAGCTGGCGATGGCGATGCAGTCTCGCTATTCGCCGAACTGGGATAGGGTGCTTGAACTGGTTAATGGCGGCAAAATAGGTGAATTGCTGGAAGTGCGCACGCGAGGCAAGGAAGATCATCGCGGCGGCGGCGAAGATTTGATGGTGCTGGGCATTCACCTGATGGACTTGATGCGAGGCCTGCTGGGCGATGCGTCGTGGTGCTTTGCCCGGGTGACTGACCGCGGCCAAAGCCTTTCGGCTGAGCATGTGCGAGTGGGGGCAGAAGGGATTGGCCCGCTCGCAGGCGACCGGATTGACGCAACTTATGGATTTGCCAAAAGCCCGGCGGTGGCTTATTTTGCATCGTCCCGGCCCAAGGATGCCGCCGATCGAAACAAGCGATTCAGCAACTTCATTTATGGCACCAAGGGTGTGATTGAAATTCGCCATGGCTGGCTGGGGCCGACTTTCTGGCTTGGTGAGCCGAGCTGGACGAACGCCGACCGGAAAACGGAGTGGAAGAAGATCAGCTCGAATGGTGTTGATAAGCCGGAGACGCTGCCCACCGCCGGTGGCCTGCATGAAGGCAATGTGCTGATTGTGAAGGATCTGATCAGGGCCATTGAAACTGACACTCAGCCCAAGGTTTCCGTCTATGACGGCCGTGCGGCACTTGAAATGATATTGGCGGTTTATGATTCCGCCCGGAAGAATGCGCCGGTGAGCTTGCCAATGACTGACCGGGCGCAGCACCCGCTTAAAAGCCTGAATCTGGCGGCGAATAAACCCACCGGCCGCTAATGCCAAGCCCGGCCGATTGGGAAGAGGCAGTGTTGACTGATTTGACTACGGCTCGCGTTTTGGCGGGCCTGACGGCCGATCGTTCAACAGAAGTAGGTCTGATTGAGGGCCTGCGTAAATCTTTTGGCCGAGACAGGGCGGAGGCGATGCTTCGGCTGGCACTTGCGAGGCGCAAGGCGGCTGGGAAATTCCCTCAGAGCGAGCGACTGTGGCTTGACCCGATGCGTGCGGAGCAGGCGACTCACCAGCTGGTGGCCAATCATAAGGCAAAACGATTTAAAGGTTTACACGTTGCTGATATCTGTTGTGGACTTGGCGGGGATAGCCTGGCCCTGGCCCGATTGGCCGGGGGCGTGGTAAGTGTTGACATGAGCCGTGATGCTCTTCGGCGACTTCAATTTAATGCCGAGGTGCTGGGGCTTGAGTCGCAAATACTGTTGGTTCAGGGGGATGCGGAACGGGATTTGGTTTGTTCGACATTGGCGATACATATTGATCCGGATCGTCGGCCGGGCGGTGGGGAAGGCCGGCCCAGTTTCTCGCTTGATGGCTGCCGGCCAGGGTTGGCCACTCTGCTGAAATACATGAAAAGGCATGAGGCAGGTTCGATCAAGCTGAGCCCTGGGAGCGACTTTCAGCGACTTGAGAAGGAGGCACGGCGGCTGGGGATACGAACCGAAACGGAAGTCATAAGCCTTGGCGGTGAATGCAAGGAGGCGACGGTCTGGTTTGGTGGTCTGGCTGGTTCAAGAGAACGCCGGGCAACAATTTTGCCTGATGCAATTGCATTTGAAAGTGAAATGCAATCGGTCGATTGTAAAAGGGATCAGGCTTTGCCGAAGCCGGGTGTGTGGTTGATGGAACTTGATGCGGCGATTGTTCGTGCAGGGCTGGCACACGCATTTGCGGAACGGCATTCGCTTGAAACGATGACAGACGATGCCGCATGGCTTTTTTCGAATCAACTCAGGCCTGAGCTGGCAGGTTTTGGTACATATTTTCAGGTCTTTGACAGCTGTGCAGCAGATCGGCGGGCGATTCGGCAAATGATGTGGCGGCTGGGCTGGCTGACGGCAGTTGTGAAGTCGCGTGGGCGACTCTCATCTGCGGAAATTCAGAAATGGCTGGAAAAGCAGCCAGATGGAGTGACGGCCGAGACGCTGATTGTTATTACCATGCCGGGGCAGACGTCATGTGCTATCTCGGCCCGAAGGCTGCTTGATTAATAATCAGGATTATTTTTTTTCGCCTGATTTTGCAGGTTCAGCCTTGGCAGGGGCAGCGAGAATCGTGAGCCAGAGGTGATCGAGCCCAAGCCGCTTGCCTTTTTCTCCCGCAATGGCGACCGGAATTTCTTTCCCGGCGCTATCTTTCACAGTGAATTTGATTGGTCCAGAGAATTCACCGACTTGCTTGAATTGATCGGGCGTAAGCGTAAATTCAAACTTTACGCTCGCCATGCCGGCGCCCGATGTGCCACGATTGCGGCGGCCAGAGCCTTTTTTCGGTGTTGCTGCCGGGGCCGCTTCGCCCTCAACGGCTTTCAGGGTCGGAAAGTTTTTGGGAAGTCCGACAAATTCAACTTTCAGGGGCGTGTCCAGATCAGAGCGTTTATCGTAGTTAAAGGCCAGCTCTGTTTTCTCGCCTGCTTTGACGACGAGGTTCGTGGTGGCAAGCTGAAGTTCGGGCGGAACGCCATTTTTTGTACATTCAACGCCGTAAAAGAGGCGAAGGCCGCTGCGATCGTGAAGGTCTCGCACCTCAAGGCTGTAGATGCCATCATTCGGGGGTGACCAAGTGGCTTCGAGGTCGCGTGAATTGTTGCCGCTGTCATCCTGCTCCAGTAGGATCTGGCCTTTTTCATCGCGGATTGTCAGCACCGGGTCCATGATCGATTCCCATTGCCT
>JBILGL010000326.1:0-5369 GCA_044351075.1 Isosphaeraceae bacterium
TGCGCTTCGGGTTTGCCTCTTGTCGTGGAATTGCGGCCAAAAAGCAGCAAATAATTCCCCCGCTTGCGCTAGGGTTAGCCTGTTGTCGTGGAATTGCGGCCAAAAAGCAGCAAAGAGAGAGAGAGAGAAAAAAAATATCCGGTTTTCTGAATATATAGAGTCTAAATTTTTTCATCATAAAAATCTTTAATTGCCCCGAATTTCGAAATGATTTCGGTTTCGTTCAATAACTCCTCGCGGGCAACGAATCATATCTGGTAGGATGTAGTGATGTAATTTCAGTCAACCACAGAGGCACGACGAAGATGCGACCGGCAATCAATCTCTCTGTTCCCAGCATTTTCAGCACCCTTGTCATGGGCCTTGCATGCTTGCTTGTGCCCGCTGCCAGCCTGCTCGCCCAGACGGCGACAATCCGCGACGAAGCGGGGATGTTCAGCAAATCGGCACTCAGCCAGTCTGAAGCACGACTCAGCGAACTGAAATCCAAATCAAGCCTGCCTGTCACGATTCAGACACGCACTTCTGCCGAAGGCAAAGACCCGGCAAAATACGCCATTCAGCTTGCCTCAACTTATGCAGGCAAAGGGCTTTATGTGCTCATTCTCAAGAATGATCGCAAAATTGAGGTCCTTTGGTCGGGTGATTTTTCAAAAACCATCACCAACGACGACAAGGACAAAATCAGGAATGCCATCACCACAGAATTCAAGGCGAATAAATATGACGAAGGCCTGAGTAAGGGGCTCGACGCCATCACCACTGTTTGCATGCGTTTCCCGGTGGGCAAAGTGGCGGCTGCTCCGGCCCCGCCTGTGCCGGCTTCAAGGCCAGCCCCGATGGCTCCGATGCCAGCCACACCTGCCCCAGCCCAGCAATCGCCGGGCCTGGGTTCAGGCACTTTCCTGATTCTGCTGCTGGGTGTCGGCTTGCTGATTTTGATTGGCGTGATCCGATCTATTTCAGGTGCAAGAAGTTATAACGCTGGCATGGGTCCGGGTCGGATACCGGGCCCTGGGCCTGGTGCTGCTCAGTTTGGCCCTGGTGGTGGATATGGCCCAGGCTATGGCGGCGGGGGTGGCGGCGGATTCTTTTCCGGAATGCTCGGCGGGCTTGGCGGCGCGATTCTGGGGAACTGGGCCTACGACCGGCTGGGTGGTGGGCACTCGCATCATCAGCACGATGCAGGCTCAATGACGGGCCTTGGTGCCGGTGGCTGGGGTGGTAGCCAGGCGAACCCACCGACAGAGCAGAACAATCAGTGGTTTGGGGCCGACGACGGCGGCGACTGGAGTTCGTCATCGAGCTCAAGTTCTGACTGGGGCAGTGCTTCGGGCGGCGATTCGGGTGGCTGGTCGGGCTCAGACAGTGGCGGCGACTGGGGCGGCGGCTCTGACAGCAGCGGTTCGACCGATTGGTGACTGTGTGCAAACTTGCAAATTGCCGTTGCTCATCAGGCGGCAATTTGATATTAAATCTCTTTAAGAACTGAATGATTTGGGGCTTTTTTTTCGAAAGAAAGAAGAGCCGTGTGATGAGTCGTGCTTTGACTTCTGATCTGTCAGGCCTGGCTCATCCAAACTCATAAAACAAATACTCATTGGAGTTTATCGATGTCGGACAGTTTGCCCGAAGCAGAAGGACCGGATCTCAAAACGCTGCATAAGTTAATCAAGCTGATGCATCGCTATGGGTTGACGGCGATTGATCTGGGCGAAGGTCCGCAGAAGATTCGCCTGCGTCGCGGGCCGATTGGCCAGCAGGCGACACATGCTGTGGCAGCGGCTCCAGTCTTCGCTGCGGCCCCGGTTGCTGCCGCTCCAGCCGCTCCAGCCGCTCCTGCAGCACAGGCACCTGCCAAAGCCAGTGAGTCGGAAGCGACATACATCAAGAGCCCGATGGTCGGCACATTCTATGCGGCCAGCTCGCCAGACACACCGCCTTTTGCCAGCGCAGGCACCAACGTGCGAAAAGACTCAATCGTCTGCATTATTGAGGCGATGAAAGTCTTTACCGAAATTCCTGCCGGAACGGCCGGAACGATCGCCGAAGTGCTCGTTCAGAACGGGCAGGCCGTGGAATTTGGGCAGCCGCTTTTCCGACTTGCTTGAACCTGTTCAATCAGAAAGACTTCACGCAAATTCGCCGGCTTTTTTCTGATTGAATCGAGATAAATCAAATGTTTCAGCGTATCCTGATCGCCAATCGTGGCGAGATTGCCCTTCGTGTCATAAGAGCCTGTCGAGAGCTTGGAATCGCCTCAGTGGCGGTCTATTCCGAGGCCGACCGGGGCGCAGCCTATCTGAGCCAGGCCGACCGGGCAATCTGTATTGGAAATGCCCCGAGTGTTGAGAGTTATCTCAACATTCCGCGAATCATCGCGGCCGCGGAAGTGGCCGATGTTCAGGCGATTCATCCCGGCTATGGATTTTTGAGCGAAAATCCCGACTTCGCCGAGATTTGCCGTGCCTGCGGCTTTGAGTTTATCGGGCCATCGCACGATTCCATTCGCCGCATGGGCTTGAAGACCGAGGCAAAGATTGTGGCCAACAAGGCCAAGGTGCCTTGCGTGCCAGGCTCGGACGGGCCGGTGGATAACGAAAATGAAGGCCTGACCATGGCCAGGAAAATCGGTTTCCCGGTTTTGATCAAGGCGGCTGCCGGTGGCGGCGGCAAGGGTATGCGTGTGGTGCGGGAGGAAGAGAATTTCCTTTCATCCTATCGTACAGCGCGTGCTGAAGCCGATGCTGCATTTCGTAACTCAAGCGTCTATCTGGAAAAATACCTCGACAACCCGCGGCACATCGAAGTGCAGTTGCTGGCCGACCAGCATGGCCACGTTGTTCACTGCTGGGAGCGAGACTGCACCGTTCAGAGACGGCACCAGAAGCTCGTCGAAGAATCGCCAAGCCCCATTGTGCCGCCGGAAGTGCGCAAGAAGATCTGCGAGTCAGCCGTGCGTCTGGCGAAGGAAGTAAACTATTACAATGCCGGGACATGTGAATTTCTGTACGACCCCAAATCGCAGGAATTTTACTTCATTGAAGTCAACGCCCGTATTCAGGTGGAGCATCCAGTAACGGAATTGGTGACGGGGCTGGACCTGATTAAATGGCAGATTCGTATCGCCGCTGGTGAAAAGCTGACAATCGCCCAAAAAGACATTCCTCAGCGTGGCCATGCCATTGAATGCCGCATTAACTGCGAGGATCCTGCGGAAAACTTCCGTCCCTCACCCGGCCTTATCAAAAATGTTACGGTGCCTGGTGGCCCAGGAATTCGATGGGACAGCCACACGGTGGCCGGTTATCGCGTGCCGACGAATTACGACTCGATGGTTGGGAAGCTGCTGGTGCATGCCGACACCCGCGACGAGGCAATCCGCCGCATGGCCAGAGCGCTTCGGGAACTCAAGCTTGAAGGTGTGAATACGACGATTCCATTCCACCAGATCCTGCTTCAGGACAAAGATTTTCAGTCGGGCCATTTCGACACGACCTGGCTTGAACGTGAATTCATGCCGACTTATCGTGACCGTCTGGAATCGCTTTAAGCAGACGATTTCGTATCGATTAATCTCTGACAAAATAGTTGAAAAGCACGGCACGATTGATCGTGCCTTTTTTATTATCTGAATGATGAAACATTCCGCGCCTTACCGAAAGAAATCAAAAATCGGTAAGCGAAAAATGGCTCTTGAAAGGAGAGTTGATTTGTTATGAAATTCAGAAACAGCAAAATCGTTGGTTGATACTATTAAAGTGATAGTTGACAAGTGGTTTAATAAAATAAAAAAACGGTGAGCGAAAAACTCACCGTTAGAGTGATCGTTAACTCTCTGATATTTCAGGATCAGCGTCTGATCGGGTTTTGAGCGGGATTGGCGGCTGATCGTGTGGCAGCAGGGGCAGTTGCCGTTGGCTGAATGGGGCGAGCGGCGGCAGGCTGACCGACTTTGGAACTCGTCGGCTGGCTGGCGCCGGCAGGGTTTCTGACAACATCCCAGCCCTTGGCCGGAACAGTGCCGACAAAGTTGGCATTATCAATTCCGGAATTCATTTTAATGGTTTTAAACTTGTAATCCTGCGTATCCTTGCCATTTGGGGCCCAGAGAATCAGCCGGTCGGGCAGGAATTTCTGCTTGTTGAGCAGGACATAGACCTTGCTGAAGCTCTCCTGATCAAACTTCTCCAGCGGCAGAATCTGAATCCATGCACCAAGGTCATTTTCC
This sequence comes from Isosphaeraceae bacterium, assembly GCA_044351075.1. Taxonomy (GTDB): domain Bacteria; phylum Planctomycetota; class Planctomycetia; order Isosphaerales; family Isosphaeraceae; genus QWQI01. The sequence continues at coordinate 4,232 of JBILGL010000326.1, forward strand.
GAAAGAAGCGTCATAACATATCGTTTTTTCGCCTTGTCGGCCTTCATATTGAAGAGAAACGGCAAAGGGCCTTCTTCGAGAGCCCTGGCCCGATCTTCAACCGATAGTGGGTAGATAAAGACCTGACGGCTGGCCGTCTGGTAATGGAAAACTTCTTTACCGGTGGCGATGATTCGCTCATGATGGGCGAATTTCTTGTCGGTCGTGTTGAACTTTTCGAAATCAAGATAGGCGAGGTCAGGGCTTTTGAGCAGTGCCCGGCCTTTGTATTCTGACTCTTCCTGCCATGCCGGCGAGCGATCGTGCCGGCTGAATTCGGCGTCGAGCTCCTTGACGAGCATGCTCCGCTCTTCCCACGTCCTGAGCAAAAGCTCCATTCGCTGGGCAAGTCGGGCCACTTCTTCGGGAGATTTGGCAGGCGCGGCTTTGGCCTGGGCCTGCTGTGCCTGAGTGGCGACTGCACCTGTGTTGGCGGCTGGTTGCTGAATTGTACCTGGCCGAACGGCTGCCGACGGCGCAGCGGTCTGGGCTTCAGCAATTGGCAGAAAAGTGCCTGATTGAATGCCAATGAGGGCGATGAAAAGCGAATAATAAGACCAGCGATGGCCTGCCAGGGTATGGCGCATGGGTGCGATCCTCCTTGATTTCACCCAATCATTTCAGGGCCCAGCGGCGGGAATCCTTCCTGCCGACAGCCCTTTCCAAGAGTTTGATTGGGATTTAATAACAGGAAAAAGCAAAAGCGTACAGGCCATTTTTGCCTGCACGCCTGAAAAGTCGTCTGAAGAGGATTCGATCAGGGCACGATGCGGGCACCAACCACTGTATTTACAGCAAGAGATGCACGGCGAAGCCGCGTGAGGGTGTCGCGGTATTGGCGAACGGCGTCGTTATAGTCCTTCTGCGAATTAAGATAGGCCTGAAGATCGACTTCGCCGGCGTTAAAGAGCTTGAATGTATCGTCTCTTACCTGCCTGGTAGCCGGAAGGATATCCGATTCAAGCATTTCTATAGCCTGAGTGCTGATCTTCAATTCCTCATTTGCGGCAAAGACTTCATTTTTGACCCTTCGCTCAACGGCCTGAACTTCCAGCCGCGTTTGATCAACATTGAGCCGAGCACGGGCGATATTGCCCTG
>JBILGL010000677.1:0-16707 GCA_044351075.1 Isosphaeraceae bacterium
GTTAAGCCGCTGCGTGATCAGACGGTGACAGTTACCAATTTGGCGATCCGTAATGATGGTTTTTCGTTTGATAATCTGGCAACAACCCTGCCTAATATTTCGCTGGGTGGATATTTGCAGGTGGTAAGCCCGTCGGTTGGATTTACTGGGATCAATTTTACCCAGCCGCTGGATGGCAGTGCCGCCAGTTTTGCCGGCAGCCTGACACTTGCCGCCGATTCCGCCAGCCTCTTCCCCGGCAAGAGTTTTTCGGCAACCATTACACCACTTTCCGCAGGCCAGCGTGCAATTACCGGTAATTTCAACTTAAACACCGGTGCATTTGCGCTGACGGCTGGCAAGTTTGATCTGAGTTCGAATAAGTTTTTCACAGCAAGTGCCACAAATATTACACTTGGTTTTGATCCGTCGATCACCGGTAGTCAGGTGCTTGTTTCCATTGCAACCATCACGCTGGCAATTAAGCCACTGAGCGATGCCAGTATCAATATAAACAACCTGATTATTCGAAACGATGGATTTGCATTTAATGCGCCTGATATCACTCTTCCGGATATTACAATCGGTGGATATCTGAATATTGCAACTCCCAAGATTTCATTGGGATATATCAACTTTTTCCAGGCCGATCTTGGAAGCCTTTTTACTGGGTCCCTGAATTTAACTTCGCCTTTCGGTAATCTCTTTCCATTCAAGAAGTTTACGACAAATCTTTCGCCCATCTCAGTTGGTCTGCCTGCAATCAGTGGGAATTTTGATCTGAATGTCGGTGCGTTTTCGCTTAATGTCGGCAAGATGGATCTCTCGTGCGATAAATTATTCGCTGGCCTGGCTACCAATATTACACTCAGCTTCGATCCTTCGCTCTCCATTCCTCAGACACTTGCAAGGATCGGTTCGCTCGATCTCTCCATAAAGCCGCTGCGCGACTTAAATGTCTCAGTGGCAAACCTGGCGATTCGGACGGATGGGTTTTCATTTGATGATCTGACAACTAATCTGCCGACTGTCTCGCTTGGTGGTTATTTGCAACTGGTGACTCCCTCTATCAGTTTCTCGGGGATTAACTTTATTCAGCCATTGGATGGCAGTCTGCCCAGTTTCTCCGGTATTCTCCGTGTTTCAGCCGACACAGCAAGCCTTTTTCCTGGCAAGAGTTTCACGGCATCCATTTCGCCGCTGAATGCCGGTGAACGGGCCATCACTGGTTTCTTTAATCTCAATACAGGTGCATTTGCCCTGACCGCCGGGAAGTTTGATGTATCAAGCGAAAAACTATTCACCGCAACGGCACAGAATATTGGGATTGCATTTGATCCGGCCGTAACAACGACACAGACACTTGTCACTATTGGATCACTTTCAATAACCGTAAAACCGTTACGCAACACGAATGTGACGGTGTCGAATCTTGCCATTCGCAATGATGGATTTTCATTTGATAACCTGACGACAAATTTGCCAGATATCACGCTTGGTGGTTATCTTCAGGTCGTTAGCCCGGCAGTTGGCTTTACCGGGATTCGTTTTACTCAGCCGCTGGATGGGAGTGCGTCGAGCTTTACGGGCAACCTGACACTGGCTGCCGATTCTGCCAGCCTCTTCCCCGGCAAGAAGTTTACCGCGTCAATCACGCCGGTCACGGCAGGCCAGCGTGCTATTACCGGTAATTTTAATTTAAACACCGGTGCATTTGCGCTGACAGCAGGCAAGTTTGATATTTCAAGCGATAAATTCTTTACTGCATCTGCATCAAACATTGCAATTGCATTTGATCCGTCGGTAACTACAACACAGACGATTGTTTCAATCGGATCACTGGCATTATCCGTAAAACCGCTGCGTGACACGAGTGTAACGGTCGCAAATCTTGCGATACGTAATGACGGATTCTCGTTTGACAATTTAAATGTTTCCATTCCAACCATTTCACTCGGCGGCTATTTGCAGGTAGCGAGCCCCGCAGTGAGTTTTTCAGGAGTCAACTTCACGCAACCGCTGGATGGCAGTGCCGCCAGTTTTGCCGGGAGTCTGGGAATTGCCGCCGATTCAGCCAGCCTCTTCCCGGGCAAGAGTTTTTCGGCATCAATCACTCCAATCACCGCAGGCCAGCGGGCGATTACCGGTAGTTTCAATTTAAACACCGGTGCATTTGCGCTGACGGCAGGTAAGTTTGACGTAACGAGCGATCAATTCTTCACAGCCAGTGCGCAGAATATTGCAATTGCATTTGATCCAGCGGTGACAACGACTCAGACGATTGTTTCGATTGGTTCACTGGCCCTGACAGTTAAGCCCCTGAAAGATTTGAATGTCACCGTTTCGAATATGGCGATTCGGAATGACGGATTTGCATTTGATAATCTCACGACGAGTGTCTCTGATCTCTCATTTGGGAATTATCTGAAAATTACAACACCCACTGTTACATTTACCTCTGTGAATCTGACACAGAGCGATGCGGGAACTGTATTTACAGGTTCATTTGCACTCTCAGCTGCTGGGGCCCAGGTGTTACCTGGTAAGAAGTTTAGTGCCAGTGCACAACCGGCATCGGCGGGCCAGCCTGCAATCAGCGGTCAGTTTAATTTAAATACAGGTGCTTTTTCACTCTATGCCGGTCAAATAAATCTCGGCTATCAGAATTTCTTTACCGGGTCGGCAACGAATGTGCAGATTGGTTTTGATCCGGCGGCGACGGGTGTTCAGACGATCATGTCGCTGGGGTCGATTGATCTGAAATTCAAGCCTCTGAATGATCTGGCGATTAACGTTCAGAATCTGGTGATCCGCACAAACGGTTTTTCGTTTGATAATTTGAGTGTCTCGGTTGGTGTGATCTCGATTGGTAGTTCGATTTCAATTTCATCGCCGACGATAACATTTGCCGGTGTTGATTTGACGATTCCTTCAGATGGCAGTTCGGCAAGCTTTTCGGGAAGTATGACGGTGAGTGCTCAGTCGGCCCGAATCTTCCCGGGCCGGAAGTTCTCGGCATCGCTCTCACCGACGGAGACGGCCCCGGCGATCTCCGGCACATTTAATTTCAATACGCTGGCGTTTTCATTTACAACTGGCATTTTCGATATGGATTTGGGCGGAACGGTGCAGGTAACCGGCTCCGGGTTCTATCTGGCGTATGATCCGCAGAATCCGGGCACTCAGACGATTGCAGCGCTGAGCACAGCGACGGTCACGATTCCGAAGATTAATGTTTCAGGAACGCTGAGTAATTTCGTACTGACAACCGGTGGTTTTTCGCTGGGCTCGGTTTCGATTACCAAGTCTGGCAATACGGTATTGGGCTCGGCGGCCAATCCGGTGCTTTCAATAGCCAATCTGACCGTTGCCATTACTGATTTTAAGGTTGACTGGGCCACCGGCGGAAATATTGCGGGCAATATTCAAATCTCGGCCAATTCGGCTGCGGTATTTCCCAATAGCAGTGTATTTTCGGCCACAGCGACCGGCATTTCAGGTGGATTTTCATTTAATAACGCAGGAGTGGGAAATCTCACGATAACGCTTGGTAGCTTTGAGCTAACAATAGGCAATAAGCTGAAGATTTCTGCGACACAGTTCCTGCTTTCGCCTTACGACGAGCTGATTGCCTCGGTGGGCTCACTTTCGGCGACCATTCCGGCACTTTCCGATCTCGGCGGAACGATCACGGATTTGAAGATCTGGCGTGATGGCAATGTGGATGTGGGTGGATTCAGCGTCGGCAGTGCTTCGGGTATTGCGAATTCGATTGGGATCGGGAAATTTCTGCCAATCGATATTACAAACGTTGGAGTGATGTTCCAGGATAGCGGTAATGGGCGCCACAACCTGGCGAACTTTGACCTTTCGGTCTCTGGCAAGATTAATAACCGGTTTTTCTCAGGCTTGCCCTTCACTCCCATTATTAAAATTGGTCAAAACAGTCTGAGCAGCCCCGACAACGTTTTCAGCTTCAAGATTCGAATTCAGGATGGCACTGTGGTTCCGATTGACCTCGGGCCAATTACCGTTGGAATGGAGAATTTGAATATTGGCCCAGTGACGCTGGGTGGAAGTATTACGATTGGTGGATACCAGGATGGTGTTTTCAAGCCTGAGGTGGGTGGCGAATTCAGTATTAAAACGAGCACCGTTTCCAACAAAATAACGGTGTTTGGAACGCTTTATGATGGTGTGCTTTCGATCCGGGGTTCAAACACGCTGAGCTTCAAGATTAAGAGTCTGATTGAAGTTCAGGATGCCGTGGTGAATTTTAGCTTGGTGATGCGTGATACGGGCAGTGGTTTTCAGGTGACGCCAAGTATTGGCCAGGTGGGTGTCGGGTTACTGCGAATCAAGTTCAGTGATTTCATGACATTCCAGGCCAAGAATACAGTGATTGATTTTGGTGCCACAGGGAGTCAGCCGCTGGTTCGGTTTGGTGGCAACACGGCGACAACAATCAAGGCAGATGGGACATTTAATCCGTCGCAAGTCAAGGATGGCGGCCTGGCGGCGGTCTTTGGTGCCTCAGCGGGGCCTCTGGCGTCGTGGGGTGGCGAGGTTGGGAATTTTGCGATTGGGGCGGATGGCAGCTTTCAGCTTTTACCGAATTTTTATGTGAAGCTGATGATCGGCAACAGTTCATTTGGTATGCCGAGCTTTTTGCCGGTTTATTTGAAGAGTGCGGAAATTCGCTGGAATGATAGTGCAATACAGAACGGGCAGCTTGTACATCCAGAAAGATTTAGTCTGATTGTGTCGGGTGGTGTTACCAAAGCATTTCCGGTATATGGCGGGTTTGACAATCTGCGCGTGAATATCGAGAAGTTGATTAATGGCGATGTGATGAACGCCATTGAGAATCTGGACGGTTTCACGATTGGGATTGATAAGGTCAAGCTGGGTGCGGTGGAGATGTCTGGCGAGCTTTCGCTGGGCAAGATGGATGTAGAGGGCACAAGTGTTTGGTATTTGCGCATTAAAGGTGAATTTTTCTTTATGGGTTATGGCGGCGGGCTGGATATTGCCTTCAGCCAGTATGGGCCGCTGATTGCGACGGTATCGGGTGGCGGCACGGAACCGATCACGGGGATTATGCTGAAGTTCAAGAATGTTGGATTCCTGTTTGGTCAGGATCCGTTCCCGGAAGTAACCGACCCGCAGGAATTGCTGGATAGCAACAAATTCCCTGATCCGACAGATGTCTCGATTGAGAGGATCAAGGAAGTATTGAAGAAAGTTGTTGCAGCCAAGCAGATGACATGGGACAGAGGCTTCTCGATTGTGGGGGCCTGCGAAATCTCGAACATGTACATGTCCGGCGCACTCAAGGGAAATGTGAAGATTGCCATTAATGTGGCGCTTGGTAACAGCAACCCCGGCCTGAAGATTTACATGAAGGGCTCGGCAGAGATTTATGGCTTTGCGCTAGCCAGCGTAGCAGGCCTGCTGGATTTGACAAATATCCTTAAGCCGAAGTTTTATCTGGCCTTTGCAATGCCAGACCCTGACAGCCCTCTGGCTTTCCTCTTCCCATCGAAGACGACTGTCAATGCGATTCTCGACTTCACGGGTGTGGCAACGGTACCGATCGTGGCCACGGCACAGTTTTTCAAGAGTGTGACAGCGGGAACGCTGGCAGAGGGGCAGGAAATTTTTGGGCAGGTCTTTACGAAGATCGCCGCAGACTTGGAGAACGACCACAGTTCGCTGCTTTCCAAGTTTATTCTGGGCACAAATGGAGTCTATGATTCGAGCGGAACGCCGGTGATTTCCGTAGCTGAGAACCAGCAGGTAATTACTACGGACATGTTTCGTTCGAGGGTTGTCCAACTGCTGAGTTCGGACATGGCGGACCTGGCGGATCTGGCCAAGTTCAATCAGGATCTGAAGCTGATTTCTGCCCTTTTGCCAAAGTTGATTGTTGAAGGCACGAATGCGTTTTTGGGTGATTTTGGCAAAGCCGTCAAGATTATGACGCCGATTTTCATTCAGGCGGGTATTGATGCGATTTCGGCAGGCTGGGAGCAGTTTAATCCGTCGCTGAAGATTACGGCACGGGTGCAACCGACGATCTTTGGCATTCCGCTGGGCAAGCCGGATCAGGATATTGACCTTTACATTAACAAGCGGGGGCTTAGTTTTGCATATACCGGGAGCTTGCAGGCACTTTACACCCAGGCGGCACTGCTTGTGCCGATTCCGAAACCACTGGCGTCGATTTGGACACTTGGATACACCGATACAACTCAGTTTCAGGTGACTTTGCCATTCCCTGAGCAATTCCTCGTGAGTTTGTTCAAGGGCACAAGCCCGATGGCGGGTGGTGCCAGCATGGCCAGCTTTCTGGAAACGGCCGTGAGTTCTGTTTCTGGATGGCAGGTTTATCTCTCAACGACATTTGAGGGACTTGGCGGACTGATGCAGTTAGGCTCGATGACGGGCTATCTGCTGGGGCCAGCGCCGAAAGATGCCAATGGCAATTATGCGCCGAACCAATTTTTCCTTTCCAAGGTGAAAAATCTCGATCCGAACAATACAGGAAAGCCCGACGCAGCCTTAAAAGAGGCTGTGCAACAGATTCCGGACCAGATCGGAGTCAACAGGTATCAGGATTATCAGAATATCCTGAAGTATGGTGGTTTTATTTTTGGTGGCAAGCTTTATTTGCCTGAAGCGGTGCTCGACCCTGTGGAGTGGGTCAATAGCAGCCTCTCGCCGACAAATATCTGGACGAATGTTCCGCAGTTCCCCTCGACCTTCACGATTGATGACATCATGAAGTCCGATGTGTACATGAAGAAGATTGAGAAGTATCTTGGTGACATTACTTCATGGCTTTTGAAAACCAGGGAATGGGGCGAGCTGAACTTCTACCTGCCAGGGCCGCTGGCGTTGGTACAAGATCCACTGTGCGGTTATATCAACGGCTATGCGGACCTGAAGATATTCGGCATTCCGGTAGGCAAAGCCAAGATCGACATGGTTTCGCGTGATAATCCCGACGGCACGACATCGCCGGGGATTGAAGCAAATATCAGCATTCCATGGATGGCGGGCTACGAAGGCAAGGCCGTGGTCTATGCCAACAAGCGTGATCCGGCGGAAGTGCTGCTTGATCTTCTCAATTCGCCACTTCTGGTGAAATTTGTGAAGCCTGCGATGGGCGATGCTTTCAGCTCGATTGAAAATTCGTTTAAAGCGATCAAGGGCCAGATTCCACCGATTTACATTCCCGTTGGGATGTCAACGGGTGGGCTCAGCTCGCAGCGGATGGGGCAGTGGCTGAACCAGAATTTTGGTATGCCGTCATCGATCTTCAGCCCTGATACGTTCGATGCTTCGGTTACCATGGCGTTCTATTCTCCCGGCTTTGACTTAACAGCCGACTCTGATTCGGTCAGACGCAATGGTGGTTTCGTTTTTGATACGAAGCTGACGATCAAGAGTATTGTGGAAAATGCCCAGTTCCACTTTGAAGTTCAGCCGTTCTCGATATTGAACAATACCGACCTGGCGACTTTCATGATCCCGAATTTCTATGCCCGGGCCAGCGTAGATTATATCGGTCTGCCGAAGCTGGGAGACGCCGGGAATCTATTGAGCCTGCGGAATTTCCTGCTTGAGATCAGGAAAGATTCAAAGGGCCTCTCAATGGATCTTCATGGGCGGCTCTACATTCTGAACAACGTTCTTTCCGCAGATGGCCAGCTTCGGTTTGATTCAGGCGGTCTCTGGATGAGCCTGCTGGTCACGACCAATGGCGACTGGTCATTTGGCCCGGTGAGCTTCGGTGGCATGCTGAGTGTTGATGTCAACATGACGGCGACGGCGAAGACAGGATATCAGGGCACGATTCAGCCGTTTACGGCGATTGTTCAGGCCAATGGCAACATGCGATTTGGCGATGTGGTGAGCACCGGATCGTTCTATTTCATGGGCTCCGGCGATGGTGTGCTGGTTAAAGCGAATGCCAGAACGCAGATGGGGCCAATTGGCACTTTGAATATTTCCGGCGACATGAAGGCGACATCGGCGGGGCTGGTGGCCAAGCTCTATGCTTCAAGCAATATCAGTCTTGGTGCATTGCGGGTGACGGGCGAGACATTCCTGGGTATTAACACGACGAGCAGCGTTGACCTGGGGCTTGATCCGAACAGCTTCCAGTTCTTCTCGACTGGTACTCTGGGGCTGACCGATTCAATCGGTATTCGTGGTACATTTGTAATCAAGATCTCTCCTTCCCGACTTTCGATATCGGCGGACGGCACAATTGAAGTGCCTGTATTTGGCAAGTTGCAGGTTATTGGTGGCTTGAATATAGATAATTACGGAATATCTGGCGGAATCAGTGTGATTCTTTCGGCCGGTGGCCTGTTTGGTGGCGGCTTCAGCCTGACAGGGCGGGCACAGTTGCTGGTTAATACAGGCGCGATTCAGCAGAGCATCTCTGCCTTTACGGTTGACAGAAATTCCGGGCGGGTGGTGCCCAGCCAGACGATTAATATCCCGGCGCGAACGATTTCGCTGGATATTGGCGGCGAGCTGATCGTTGGCAGTGTATTTTCGGTGAAGGGGCGATTTACGGGCACGATCAACAGCAGCAGCATGGTGCTGACGGCTGATGCCAGCATTTCGCTATTTAACATAACGGCTTATGTCAATGGTGTGATCGGTATCTATGGCGATGGCATGGCGGCTTCGATTCGCCTGAGCTTGCCGAGTTTTGGCGTGCCGGGGCTCTTTTCGATCAGTGCCGGGGCGTTCCTGCAATTTAACACCCGAAGTGTTTATGACACGGCCACCGGGCTTGGCAGCAATTACTTCTCGGTGGGCCTGCGTAACTGTAACTTTACCATTCTGGGCTTTGGTTTCTATCTGAGCGAAGCCTCGTTGACAGTGAATAATGGTGTCTGGAAGCTGAATATTCCGTCGCCAGGTCTGACAATTAAACTTGGCCCGCTGAGCTTTCAATTTTACGGATATCTTCAGTCGGATGGTAATTTCAGCCTGACTTCAAGCTTTTCGTTTGGGGTCAACATTTTCCCCATCTTCAGATTATCACTGGGTGGAACGGCGACACTCAGTAATCGCGGCTTTTATGCTTCGTTTTATGCCAGTGCCGGTGGCTGGTATTGGGGACCATCGCCCTGGCTATGGATATGGAATTGGCGATGGCACGAATACTCGATTGGAACTCTTTCCGGATCGCTCGGGATTGACGGCAGTGGGCTTTATGTGTCGCTTTTTGGCCGGGACTTCCGTTTTGGCGGTTCGCAATATAGCCCGCCCAGTGGCAATTGGTCGCCAGCAGTGGTCAATTCGCCGAATCCGCCGCAGCCAATTCCGCAGCAGCCGCCCGTTCTGCCGCTGCCGAGTGTTGAAATCGTGCCGACATCGACTGCCGTTCAGGGGCTTCCAGTTTCATACGAAACAAAGGGTGTGTCGCCCGGGCGTACCGCACCACCAAATACGAATGTGTCTTACAACTGGAAAGTCAAGAAGGAAGACGGCACCACGCTGGATTACGGCACCGGCACCGCCCCTGCGGAAAGGCCATTTGGCTTCAGCTTCGTGCCAACTGTCCCGGGCAACTATACGTTGACGGTCACGGCGCTGGCACCTGGATATATGAAGAAGACGGACAAGACCATTCCGTTCGTCGTCGGCACGGTGCTGGGCAATTTCAGTGCAGCGCAGCAGGGAACAACGATTTATGGTAGCTCATCGACAGTCGCTGTCAGCGGCTCAACGAACGCTGATGCAGGCCTGACATACAGTTTCGATTTCAATAATGACGGTGATTTTGCTGACGCTGGAGACATTGTTGACAGCTATTCGACTTCAGCCTCTTACAACTTCCCCACACCAGGAGCATTCAAGGTTCGCACGCGTGTTAAGGATGCGCAGAATCAATTCCAGGACTATTTTTCGATTGTCAAGGTCTCGCCCGCTGGGACATCGGCCACGGCCGTTCCATTCTCATCCATCGCCGGTGTTTACTCCAGCAACCAGATTGGTATTCTGGTTGACCCGAATCTGAACGGGGTGGCCAAAGATGCGGGTGTCACAATTTATTGGGGCGACGGTACGAATTCTGCGGGCAGTGTTACGTCATTGCCCGATGGACGCTATGGAATTTATGGCTCTCACAAATATACGACAGCCGGCAATTACAACGTCATTGCCAAGATCAAGAACGTCTATGGTTCTTTGACTGATCTGCCTCAGCAGACGATTATTGTGCGGCCAGCCGTACCAATTACAGCTAATGCCATCTTGATGACGGCCGGCAGCAGTGTTTCTGGCCTTGTCGGTACATTTACACCCGTCACGGGAATTAACCCGCTGGGTGCGGTAATTGACTGGGGTGATGGAGAAGCGTCTGACGGAACAATCACGGCAAATACTGCCGGCGGTTATGACATTTCCTCGTATCACACCTACAGACAGGGTGGTAATTTTGTGCCGTCAGTCGGCCTTATCAATCCGGGGCTTTCGGTTGCCGCTGGCGGGGCAGCGGCAGGCCGGTTTGTGACTGATACCGGTTTTGCAGGCGGGACGGTATCGACCACCTACGACACTATTAATATGTCCGGCGTGATTAACCCGGCACCTGAATCGGTTTACCGCACAAGCCGCAGAGGTGATTTCAGCTATACATTCAGCAACCTGGCGGGTGGTGCGACTTATGCAGTTCGGCTGCACTTTGCCGACCCAACTTCCCGGGCCAGTGGTCAACGAGTTCTTGACGTCTCAGTTAATGGCGATATGGCCATCAAGGGGCTTGATATCTATGCCAACACTGGTGAATTCAGCAAGGCGCTGGTGAAAACCCTTTCCGTCGCTGCTGATTCCAGTGGCTCGATCAGTCTGAGTTTCAAGGGAACAACCGGCCAGGCGATTGTCAGTGGCGTAGAAATACTGCCTGTGATTTCCAGTACATCCACCACGGCTACTGTAAAAGATGCCAATATTCTCTACACACCTATCAGTCTGGCTTCGGTTGGAAGGACAATCAGCGGTGAGCTCGGTAGCTTTACGGTTTCTAACGTTTACGCCCGGGCCGAAGATTTCACGGGCACGATTCGCTGGGGTGATGGGCTTGCCTCTGATGCTGTAATTACCGGCGGCAATGGCCTGTTTCAGGTGACTGGTTCTCACCGCTACGAAATAGGCGGTGATTATACCGCCAGGGTCAATATTGGTTATATCAGCGGATACGGAATTGATTCCGGCAGTTCGCTGACGACTAACAACTTCATTGCAGACAATTATGTGACCGGCGGAGTGGTTGACAGCACGATTTGGACAATCAATACCGCATTCGTCAAGAATGAAGCGCCACAGCAGACCTATCAGACGACTCGCTACGGCGATTTCAGCTACGACATTCCAAACCTCACGGCCGGGGCACTTTACAAGATTCGTCTGAATTTTGTCGAATCGAAGTTTACTGGTCCGGGCCAGCGGCTTTTTGATGTGGCGATCAATGGCCAGGATGTGATGCAGAGCTATGACGTTTTCTCTGCCGCTGGCGGTAAGAATATTGCCATGGCCAAGACTTTCTATTTCAAAGCCGACGGTAATGGCCGGATCAAGATTGATTTTACTTCTGTACAATCTATGGCAATGGTCAGCGGCGTTGAGCTGAGCCTGGCCGCGAGCGACACGAGCCCTGTAAAGACTTTGGGCAACCAGTTGCTGGTGATGCCAGGCAATGATGCACAAAGCACAACTGCGGGCTTAACGCTTGCCCCCGTAGCTTTCAAGATCGCTGATGAATTTGGAGTTCAGACGGACAGCACGGCCAAGGTGACTCTCAGCCTGACGGGCCCGGGCGGCTTTACGACCGAAAGTGTGACATCCGTCTTTGCCGTGAATGGTATTGCAACCTTCGAAAATTTGAAGATTACAAAAGCCGGTACCTACACAATCAAGGCAAATGCTCTGGGTAACCAGACGGGAATTAGTTCCACATTCACAATTTCGCCTGATGTGGCGCACCACCTCTCAATTCTGCAGGGGCCCTCAAAGGCGACTGCCGGTGAAGTGCTGGCACCATCAGTCAAGATTGGTGTGATGGACGCCTACGAAAACCCGACGGGCAACGCGACGGTGACAATCACTGCCAATGGTCCGGGGGCGTTTGCCACTCAGAGCGTGACAACAGTACAGGCTGTCAACGGTGTGGCCACATTTGACCAGCTTTCGCTGACCAAATCTGGCGAATACACTTTGACGGCTCAGACAACCGGGTTGGCATCAGTAAATTCATCACAATTCACGATATTGCAGGGTGCCCCGACCCGCATGAACGTGCTGACTCAACCGGTTTCGACCACTGCCGGCATAGCCATTCCCAATTTCAGCCTTGAAGTGACCGACGATTTTGACAACCGTACAAACTACACCGGAGAAGTGACGGTCAGCCCAAATGGCCCGGGGGGAATTGTCAGCGGAGCGACAACAGTCAGTGGTGTTGCGGGTGTTGTAACCTTCACCGGCCTGACGATCAATCGTGCCGGCACTTACACCATAACTGTTGCAGGAAGCGGTATTGCCAATCGTGTGACCGACAGTTTCTCTGTCAAATCGGCGTCAGCGACTCAAATTTCCGTTGCGTCGAATCCATCTTCGAGCCGTCCTGCCGATACACTTGCGCCGATTGTGGTTCACTTGCTCGACCCGTTTGGGAATCTGTCCACTGCAAATGCAACGGTGACGATCTCAATTGTGAATGGGCCCGGCTCATTCACTTCCGGCAGCACGACAACCGTAAATGTCGTAAACGGCATAGCCACGTTCTCAAACCTGGTGCTCAACAAGGCCGGCAACTATGCATTCAGCCTCTCTAGCGGCAGCCTGCCCGTTGCGAATCTGAGCAATTTTGAAGTCATTCCGTTTGACTTCACGGTTAATACGCTGGCAGATGCACTTGTCGGCAGCGGTTCGGATATTACGCTGCGGCAGGCCATTGCCCTGGCCAATCTTCAGGGCGGCTTTTCCACGATCAGCTTCGGCCCCGAGCTGACGGGCACGCTCTATCTTGACCCATCGCTGGGTGCACTGCCTGCGATCGACGCCAATGTGACCATCAAAACGCTTGGCAATGACCCACTCACGATCAACGGAACAAACAGCCCGTGCAATGGCATTTTCAAGATTATGCCGGGTTCTGCTGTTGTGATCAGTGGTCTGAATCTGTCTGGCGGAAGCGCCGCAGACGGTGGTGCGATCAACAATGCCGGTTTGCTGAAGCTGAGCACCGTATATATCACCAATAGCACAGCCACAGGCTTCGGGGGTGCGGTTTATAATGCGGCAGGCGGCACGATCAGCATTGACACCGGCACGTTTAGCGGCAATTCGGCTGCACGCGGTGGAGCTATTTACAACGCTACCGGCGGATCGGTTAGTCTGACGAATGTCACGATTACGGGCAGCACGGCCACGCAGGGTGGTGCCATTTATAATTCCGGTGCAGCCACACTCTCACAAACCACGATTGCCCGCAACACTTCCAAGATTGGTGGCGGCGTGGCCGAAACGAGCTGGGCCACCACCGAGCTGGCCAATTCAATCATCGCTGACAACGTGGGCGGCGATGTCATTGGTGCCAACCCGACCCCTTACGATAAAGCCACCAATTTTGACGGCTCGAACGACTTTGTGGCCTTGCAGCCTGCCGGGCTGACAAACCTTTCAGGCGGCTTCACGGTGGGCGTATGGGTCAATCCATCGAAGGGCGAGATCAATCGGATTCTGGATATCGGCAACGGCTCCAACCAGGACAGCATTGTCATTTACCGGAGCGGATCAACCAGCTCAGTGGGAATTTATGTCTGTCAGGCCAATAGTGCCAACCAAACCTGGGTTGATGCGCCAAACATGATCGAAACTGACAAATGGCAATATATCACCATTTCGGTGGATGCCAACCGTAAGGTTTCGATGTATCGAAACGGTGTGTTGATGGGTACGGGCACATTAAATGCCATGCCGCGCGACGTACTTCGCACCAGCAACTACGTTGGCCGCAGCAACTGGCCAAACGAGGCCTATTTCAAGGGCCAGATGAATAGCCTGAGCATCTGGAACAGGGGCTTGTCGGCCGCAGAGGTCGCCACGCTCTTGACCACCCCACCGGCTGCCGATGCCGTAGGCCTGGGGGCTTATTATCCGCTGACCGATGCGATTGTGCCCGACAAGGTGACGGCACCCATCACCGGCACGAACCCCACGCCGCTGCCTACGGCCATGCAGTTTGACGGTTCGAGCCACTTCATCCAGCTTCCGGCCGCGGGGATGGATAACTTCACCACCGGCTTCTCATTCGGCGCGTGGGTGAATCCAGGGACGAACTCGGACGGAGCGCGGATCTTCGACTTCGGCCGCGATTCGGACTCTGACAATATACTGCTGCACGTCATGAACGGCAACGGCCTCAGATTCTACAGCGCCAACAACAGCACTAACGGCAGTAATTACTTCCTCAAAGACTATTACAATGTCCTGACGCTGAACACCTGGCAGTATATCTCGGTCACGCTCGGTTCTTCAGGCCAGCTTACGATTTACAAAAACGGCAACGCTGTTGTTACAGACACCGTGCCCACCGGTCAACTGCCGCGCAACATTGCCCGACCGTTGAGCTATCTGGGCCGGGGCAACTGGAATGGCGACCCGAACTTTGTGGGCCAGATGAACAGCGCCAGCGTTTGGAACCGGACACTTTCGGCCAGTGAGATCACCGGCCTGATGACCACCCCGCCAGTTACTGGAGCTTCGGGGTTAGTCACGTATGAGCCGATGACACCGCCAGTGGCCACACCTTCGGCGGGCTCTACGAATTTCAATGGCTCTGACAATTACGTCCAGCTTCCGGCCACTGGCCTGAGCGACTTCACGGGCGGCTTCTCGGCGAGTGTCTGGATCAATCCGGCAACGCCAGGAAATTACTCACGAGTTTTTGATTTTGGCCGAGGCGCTGGTCAAGACAACATCATGCTTGAGATCAGGGACGCCGGCGCGATCCTGACTTTCTTTGTCTTCAATGGCACCAGTGTGTCGTCAGTTGTTTTCACAAATGTCATGACAAACAATCGCTGGCAGCATTTGGCCGTCACGATGGACGCCAGCGGCAATGTTGTGCTTTTCAAGAATGGCCTGCGTGCTGGCATAGGCTCCGTGACCCAACAGCCTGCCAATATCAGCCGCAATTTGAGCTATATTGGCAAAAGCAACTGGAACGACCCATACTTTGCCGGCCAGATGAGCGGCTTCTCCGTCTGGAACCGCTCCCTGAGCCAAACAGAAGTTCAGTCGATCATGTCAAACGCCCCGGCCGCCTCAGCTTCCGGGCTGGTCGGTTACTGGCCGCTGAATGAGACCACGGGCAGCGTGGCCCGCGACCTGAGCGCAAACGCCAATAACGGCACTTATCAGGTAGGCGGAAACACCGGGACGGTTGGCTATGTGGTCAATGCCTCGGCCACCTCGGCGGTTGTCACCAGCCTTGGCGGCAATGTCATTGGCAATCCTGGCAGCGGCGTTCAGGCCACTTCAGGCTTCGTGCCGAGCGATCAGCTTTACGTCAACCCGATGCTCGGCGCGTTGGGCAATTATGGCGGCAGGGTGCCCACTCTGCCACTTTTGACAAATCAATCTGCACCGACATCCGTCACCGGCTCTGCCGGCTCTGTTAACGGCTTGACAAAAGCCTATAGCGGTGATGCTACCTTGCTTGATAGTGCCAGCACCAGGACGACCTCTTGGGTTGGTGCTGCACGATACAGCCCGGCCGTCGTCGGCAACGGCTTTGACCTTGACGGGTCGAGCTATGTTTATCTCCCCTATAACGTTATTCCGTTCCAGAACTCGGGCACCAGCACGCAGCCGATGGCGATTGCCACCTGGTTCCGCACCACAGAAAGCGGCGTGATTCTGGGGCAGTGGAATGACGATACTTCACAGTATTTGCCGCTGCTTTATGTAGGCAGAGACGGCCTGATTCGCGGTACCACCGGATGGATGGGCTGGTCGGTGGCCGCCAGTAGCGTAAAGGTCAACGATGGCAAGTATCACCACGTTGCACTTTCTTACGACGGCACGACACAGAAGCTCTGGCTGGACGGCACACTGATTGACACCCGAGCCTTCACCCAGCCTGGCCACGGCGGGGCCAACAACTTGCAATATGCATTGGGCAATGGCCGTTGGTCAAACTATGCCGGAACTACGGGCGACTGGGCGCCATTCACTGGCCAGATCGACGAATTTGCCATCTTTAATCGTGCCTTGAACTCATCTGATATTCAAGTTCTGATGCAGGTCGGCCTGCCAGTGGCACCACCGCCGACGACCGACACCAGTCCGGCCATAGGTGCGGGTGTGATTCAAACCCTTTCCACCGGCATGACCATCGTCTACACCGGCAACGGCTCGGCCTATGACCCGATTGGCGCTAACAAGGGGGCTTGGATTGGCACATCCAGCTACACCACAGGTCAGTATGGTCAGGCCTATCAACTCGACGGCAGCAACTATGTGCAATTGCCCGCCAATATCATGCCTTATCCAGCCACTGGCAAAACGGGCACGCAGCCAATGGCTTTGTCCACCTGGTTCCGCACATCCGATCCCGGCGTGATTTTGGGCCAGAACACGGCCGAAGCCAGCGGCTACGTGCCGATGCTTTATGTTGGTACGGATGGCTACCTG
>JBILGL010000327.1:0-5338 GCA_044351075.1 Isosphaeraceae bacterium
TTCTGAGCAATCTATCCGACTTCTTATCACTCGCTATCGCTTTGGGTTAGCCTTGTTTTTAGTAATTTGGACTGGGAAAATTACCAAAGGTCTTGTCAACTCCGGCTTTCTCAATGAATTGAGTTTAAATGCTCCACTGAATTCCTGTAATTTTTTCTTTTTTTTCTTGACACTGGTAAAAACACAACCTAGATTACTGAAAGGATCTATTCTGTGGATCTTTAACACTTCACCAAGCCGTCGGTTATCCCCCTCCTTTACCTCAATATCGCTCAATATTTATGCGTAATTTTTACCAACTGCGTGTTTTTATTCTGCGTTTTCAGGCGTCAGTTTTCCGAGTTACGTCCTACTTGTCTCTCATACTAACTAATGGATTTTTAAGAATAACACTCTTCAGCTTTGAAAGAGTCTATAGATGATTCATCAATACTTTCTGCCAACTGGTAAGTCTAACAGAGATCAGAAGCGAAAAATTTCAAGGATTCGGCATCTAGACTGGCTTCGTCTGGAGGACCGCATTCAGATGGCTGCATTTTTTATACCTCCACAAAGTGATGGGGATTTGATTCAGGCGCCGGTGATAACGAGTATTAATGGTGTGCTCTCCACTTCGATGGATATGGTCAGGGCAGGCATACCGGGTTCTGGCGAATCCATATTGTATGGCAACAAGCCGCTTTATTCGAATAGACAGCCCCCTCCACCGCCATTTCCTGGCCGGGTGCAGGAGAATCCGCTGAATTTCGCGGCTGCTTATCAATTTACGCTGAGCGATGGGACTGTTTTGCCGGCACAGTTTCCGGGTGTTACCCTGAAATTGAAACAGGGTGAAACGCTGAAGCTGAATATCAGTAACAGTCTTGGTGATCCGAATTCGGCACCAATGCCACCGGATGCGGCATTGACGACGAATTTTCACACACACGGTCTTTTTGTCAGTCCGCTGGGAAGTGGCGACAATATTTATCGAGCGATGAATGCGGATGGCAGTTATCAAACGGTGGTGACAGTTCCTGATTATCAGCCATCCGGAGTGGATTGGTACCACGTGCACTATCATGGATATTCAGCAGATCAGGTATATGCGGGGCTGGCGGGTGTGATGCAGATCGGTGATCCACTGGACCCCTGGCCGCAATATTTGAATAAGTACGATGAAAAAATCCTTTCTATCACTCTTGCGAACAAGCAGGAGCAGGCAGACGGTTCGCTGATGATGGCAAACCCTAGAAATACTTATGGTTTCAGTGCATATAATGGAGGAGCTTCGGTTAATCAGTTTCAGGTGTATGTCAACGGGCAGTTCAACCCGAAGATGACAATGAAACCCGGAGAGACTCAAATCTGGACTTTCATTGCACCTGTGCGCAATGGTTCATTTAATTTTGGGATCACTGATGAGAATGGATTGAATGGCTGGCAGACGACCGTTTTGCATTTCGATGGAACGGTGCAGGATTCGGTTCCGCGAGCATATCAGGCAAAACTGCCGACCGATTACATTAAGAATGGAATGCTGGCGCTTGATCCGGGGGCAAGGATCACCGTGGCCGTAACTGCGCCGACTACGCCCGGCACGTATTATCTGATCGATAATCTTGCTCAGAATCAATTGACCCAGCAATCGCTCTCAAAACTACCGTTTTCCGTGATGTCGATTGAAGTTGCTGGAGCGCAGGCAACTGAGCCTGTGCCTGTATTCACACCGACAGGTACGATTCCGGAAGTCTATACGGCGACCCCTGACCAGCAGCGGAATTTTGAGTTCAGCTTTGACCAGACTGGCCCGGATGGCTCCAGAGCCTTCAAAATCAATGGTTATACCTTCCCGAATGGGCCGATTGTTTCGATTCAGGCAGGAGAGGTTGAGGAATGGACGCTGACAAACACATCGCCAGTTGATCACCCATTCCATGTTCACCAGAACCGTTTTGCCGTCATTTCCATTAATGGGGAGAATGTCAGTCCAGAAGGTAATGGCACTTATCCGTATGTCTCAATGCGTGACACCGTGAATATTCCGGCGGGTGGCAAAGTGGTCATTCGGTTCCGGGTCAGTCCGATTGCCGGCAAATACGTATTTCACTGTCATATTCTTCCGCACGAAGATTATGGAATGATGATGTCTGTGATTGCAGGCCCGAATGCGGATGAACTGCGGCAGGCACTGGGTGCTGGGCCTGGTCAGGGTGGTGGGGTGCTGGTGCAGTCAGGTAATGGTCAGCTCATTGGACGTGTAAATCCACTTCCGCCCAGCTGGAAAGGCGGTGTGGCCACGGCAACTGGCAATTTGAACGGTGGTCTTACCCAGGAGATTGTTGCAGGCCCCGCCTCACGCGGGACCAGAAGTATTGTGACGATCTACGATGGTTCGGATTTGTCCATTATCAAGCGATTCAACCCGTTTCCTGAATATCCGGCGTCTGGTGTCAGCCTTGCGATCGGTGACGTCAATCATGACGGAATTGGCGAAATCATTATTGGTCGTGTTGGATCCGGTAGAAGTCTTGTCCGAATCTTTCATCCCGATGGAACGCTGTTTCTCCAGCTAAAGGGCACCCTGCCGGGTCATTTACCTAACGGGGTGAGTGTCGCTTCCGCCGACTTCAATGGTGATAACTACGACGATGTCGCCATCGGTGCCGGCAAAGGCTACGTTCCTAGAGTCGTTGGTCTGGATGGCTTCAGCCTTGGCCTGCCGGAAGGGGCCATGGAAATGAAACTATTTGATTTCATTGCACCCGGGGAAGATCGCTCGGGCGTTAATCTCGCTGGAGGATATTCAGACCCGTCCACAGTGCCAAGCTATCTGGCGAATCTGATCACCACTCCGGCATCCGGAAAAGAAACAGGCAAGATTTATGTCTGGAACGTGGGGGCAGCGCCGCACGATATGTCGACCATGTCAGATATGCCGATGGAGCCTGTTCTTACGTCAAGCGAATCGTCCGAACCAGAATTAATGGCCACATTGACGCCATTTGGCAAGCGACGAATTTCACTGGGTCTGAAGATCACAACCACCCGGCTTGGCAAAAATGGTGTGGCAGCAGTCGGGGCTTGGTGGTCAGCACACAATCCTGTGTATCAGTCGATTAACCTTGATGGCTCTGTGACAAACATACCTACAAGCACTAAGAGTATGGCTGCTCAAAATAGAGTAAAGGCTAATCGCAGAGACAACTCATAGACTCCGCCTTCCTGCCGGTAAGCGTAGGATTGTCATGGTATGGAATGACAACACCCGCCCGCGCGCTGCTGAGATACTTGTCAGTGGCAGCACGGGCTGGTGCGTCGGCGTGAAACGCTGGAAGATTTGATTGGCCCGGAGCGCGTTGCTCTGGAAGCCTGATGGTATGATTGATCTCAATAATAAAATCTTGGCCGGAGGGGATGTTGAAAATTTGCTGATATTGTAAAATCTTTCACAAAGGCATGGTCAATGTTGGTTTGTTCTATGACTTGAGTTTCATCGTCGATTGGCCAGGTTTTCTCAATACGACCGATTTTTGCGCAATTTTTCCTTTATTCATCACGACCCGTTTTGGCGGAAAATAATTCATGCTGCGTGCTTTTTTTTCAATTCCCGACGATCATTCGCAGGCCATCCCGACGATATGAATCAGGAAGGAATCTCTCAAGAAGGGGAGGATGGAGTCATGACGTCGGAAAATCGATTCAATAGTATCTCATTCCGATTGATTATGCTCGCATCGCTCGTCATGGCTGGCGGATGTGCCAAAAATAAAGCACTTTCCGTGAATAATCGGCCAGTGATTGAAGGTGGTTCAAGCATCACGGGCGACATGGGTTCGGGCTCAATCGTGGTGAATAAGCCCGTTGCCGGCACCGGTTTTGTCGATCGCCACCCGTTTCTTTATAAGCCTGGCGAGTATTACACCACCAGCGATGGCAATGTGGTGGTCAAATGCTTTCGGGCCACGTTTATCGGTATTCCTGCCGGTATTGTGGGCGAAGTCAAACAGGCCTTCAAGGGTGTGCCCAAAACCGTGATCATTCAGTAATTGCAACGGGGCGATTGCATTTGAGTCGCCCCTGTGATTTCATTTGGCCTGATTCTCGGCTTTTTCGATGGATCGCAGCACGAATCGGTCAACCAGAAAGTCGGAGAGGCCCACAGGCAGCCGACGCAGCGCTTCGGTGAGGAATGTGGTCTGGAATGGGAAATTGCATTGTTTTTTGCGTTTGGCAATTGCATTAAGCATGAGACGCACGGCGAAATCGGGTTCGAGCAGGCCGGGCTGAGGTGTATCCTGATCGGCGATCATCGGTGTGCGGATAAAGCCGGGATGGATCACGGAGATATCAATTCCGGCAGAGCGAAGCTCCACGCGCATGCCTTCAAGCATGGTGGTGAGGGCTGCTTTTGAGGCGCCATAGGCAAAGCCAACGGGCAGCCCTCGGCGGGCAGAGAGCGAACTGATGCCGACGATATGCCCTTTACCGGTTTTGATCATGGCGGGCAAGGTGGCGGCGATGGTATTGGCTGCCCCGAGGTAATTGATGCGGGTGACTTCTTCAAGCTTCTGAGCGTCGAAGGCCTGGGCGCGAAATGTAATTCCGACACCTGCATTCAGGATGACCCTGTCAAATGCCTGTAATTGCATTTCTTTTGCAAGTTGGGCCACAGCGGATTGCATTTCGTCGCACTGGCCAACATCAGCCGTGGCGATGGCGATTTTTTGGCCTGAATCGGCAAGCGATCGCTGAAGATCCTGCAATAATTCAAGGCGGCGGGCGATCAGGGCGACATGGGCCCCCTGAATCACCAGTTGGCGGGCAAATTCGGCACCGAGGCCGCTGGATGCGCCTGTGATCAGAATGGACTGACCGAAAAACGGATTTTTAGAGTTCATCGCCTGCCGATTTTCCTGCGGGGCCAAGCGGCGGCGAAGTGGTAATTGGCTTTTTTCAGAAGAGTTCTGAAATCGGCTCGCCGCCTTCCTGCACAACATAGACGGGCCGCTGGCCGCCGTCAATGTAAGTTGTGTCAAGTGGCACGCCGAAATGCTGATAGATGGTGGCGGCAAGATCAGAGGGGGAAACGGGCCTGTCCTTGACATAACCGCCCTGAGCGTCGGAAGAGCCGATCACCTGGCCATGCCTGAGGCCGCCACCGGCCAGGGCCATTGACATGACGTTTGTCCAGTGGTTGCGGCCGTCGGTCGAGCCTTGCGTGCCCATGATGGGCGTGCGGCCAAATTCGCCCATGCAGATGACAAGGCAGTCATCAAGCAGGCCACGCTCGCCCAGGTCGCTGACAAGCGTCGTCACCATGTGATCAAACAGAGGTAAAAGCGGCTTCAAACCCTTG
>JBILGL010000570.1:0-3157 GCA_044351075.1 Isosphaeraceae bacterium
CCAAGACCGACTGGCCCATGGAGGCTGGCCGCCCAAGACGGTTTCTGCCAGTGAATATCGCTCGCTTATTGTGCGCAGCGATGACCGCTGGCGAATGTATGACCTGTCACTGATTGACTGGCCCGGCGAACGGCTTGCTGATTTGGCGATGGTTGGCCATGGCTCTTTCGACCGCTGGTCTGATGCCATGATGCATTCGCTGGACCTCGAAGTGTTTCGTTCGCTGGCTCGCGATTATCTCCAGTGCATGCAACCAGGCACGATCGTCGAAGACAATTCGACCGGAGGCCAATCAGCTGACAGTATAGCGACCGAGCAGGAGCTGGCCATGGCCTGGCGAAGGCTGCTGGCCTCTTTTGTGGATCATGCTTTGCCGTTTATCACTCCTTCAAGCTTTCTGGTCGATATTGAAAATCGCTACGCAACAGAGACATTAGGCACCAGTCAGCCGGTATGGAGTGTGGACGAACTCTCTCGGCTGGCCATAGGGATAGCACCTGGCGAACCTCTTTTTCCGCTTTCGGCCCATTGGCGAGCCAAGGCTCCCGAAATGACCGCTCGCATCGCCGCCCGATTTGAGGATTATGTCGCCAAAGTGGTGCGGCCGGTGGCCGATGCGCTGGCTGTGTGCGACCATCTTGTTCTGCTGGTTGATGTTGCCCACTTGCTGGAAGCAGGCCCACGCGGTGTGGAAGGCACAACGAGACTTTTTGAAGAGCTGCTGGGCTGGATCAATCCGGGCACAACCTCTGCGGTAAAGGCGATTGACTGGATTAGCTGGATGGTAGCGGGAGATCGATTTCGCCTGGGAGGTGTCAGGCAAATCAGTGTGATCGGTACACAAGCCGATCGAATACATGCAGAGGATCGTCAGGCTGCTGAAGGCCTGTTGCATCAACTTGTGGAGCCACTTGTCAGAAAGTATCAGGTGCAAAAGCGGCTAAAAATGAAATACGGAATTGTAGCTGCGGTGAACTCTACTCGGAGTGAAACGATTGGCCCGGATGGTAAAAGACTTTTGACGTTTGGTCACGAAGGAAATAGTTATGAAGCGCCGGCTTCAGCCATTCCAGCTACCTGGCCTGTGGCTTGGGAGCCAGGGCAATTTGCTTTCCCCCGGCCTCAGCCTCGCTTGCCTGTGAAACGTACGCAGGCACCCGACGAATTTGGCCTTGGTCAGCTTTTGCAATGGATTCTGCATTGATCAGCGAGAATTGATCGGCAGAGATATCAGTCGATTTGTTGAAAATCATTCGAACAGGAGCGGCACCTTGAGCGACAAACAAACACCGCCTGAACAGGCTTGGATGGGCGTGAGGCCGCGTGTTCAGCCTGCGGTTTCATCTGCCGAAAAAGCTTCAGAAGAGCCAACGGTTGCAGCAGGTCCAGAGCAGGCCCGGAGCCTTGGTGTGCCGCGGCCGAATCTGGAAATGACACGCCTGGATGAAGCCACAGCTCGTGCCCGTTGGGCGGAACATGAAGAAAAAACTCTAAGAGCTGAGGCAGCCGCCCAGCATGCCGCAGACCTTGAAGCCAGTCAATCAGGCCTGGCACGTTGGTTGGCCCCGCTTGATGCGGTGGGCTGGGCCTTGGTGGTGATCATGGGCGGGCTAACGGCACTGGTCATGCTTTCTCAGGGCCTTTCCGTGCTGGACATGGCATCGCGGCAGCCTGAAGTGGTGGCTTATCCGTTAATCGGGCTGGTGATAGTCCTTAGTACGATTGTCGCCTTTGCCGTGGCCCGGCTCGTGATTGGTTATACAAAATTGCGACGAAGCCCACGGCTCAGTCTGCAAACACTGGCCGAGCTACGTTTCAGGGCACATGTGAGGGGTGAAGCTGCCGTCAAATTAGCGGCGGCACGAACCGATCTGGAACGATTTCTACGACAATTTCCTCTGGATATTGCGCAGGAAGAGGCATGGAACAAGCTTGGGCTTGATGGGCATGATTTGGCCGGCAAATTGAAAAAGGCCCGGGCTGAACTGATCGAACGATCAAATTATGGTACGGATCTGGACTGGATCAGGGCACTCGACGCTCGATTTCTTGGACCGCTTGACTCTGCTGCCGACATTCTGATCTGGCGACATGTCAAACAGGTCAGTGTTCGCACGGCCGTGGTGCCTCTGGCTTTCTGGGACGATGCCGTTCTGATTCTGGCCTTGGCCCGTATGACTCGTGGCCTGTGCCTGATTTATAATGTTCGCACATCATCCGCGGGAACAGTCGCCCTGATGGGCTGGTCAATGGCAGCTTTGGCCGTGGCGACGGAAATGGAGCAGCTTCATTCCACCATACAAAATCAAATTCATGAATTATTGTGTAATCACCTGGGGCACGCCGCTGCCAAAGTGGTTGATACGATAGCCCCCAGTGTAGCGGCAGGCACTGCCAATGGCTTTTTCACCTGGCGAGTAGGCCGGGCGGCTGTGAAACAGCTTCGGCCGGTAGAATATGCAACTGAAAAATGAAATGTAATTGAATTTTGAGGTCTAATCGGCCTGATCTATCAAAATTCAAATTCTATAATCGCAAAATCATCTTCGAGGACATCCGAACCTTGTGAATCACGGGCTGTTTTCAGTAGATTTTGCAGCCTCGCTTTGGGGTCGAGTGACTGACTATTTGCAAGGATCGATTTCAGACGCTCAAATTCCCACATCCGACCGGTTTCATGATCCCGTATTTCATAAACCCCGTCTGAAAACAAATAAACGCGATCTTTTGGGCCAAGCGTAATTTTCGCGTTTTCATAAGGCATTCCCTCAATTCCAATAAACGGGCCGCTGGAAGGCAATTCTTCAACCTGATTGGCTCCGGCTCGAATCAAAAGCGATGGCGGATGCCCGGCACCTGCATAAGTCAATTCACGCGATTTCCGATGAAACACCCCATACCAGATTGTAAAATATTTCCCGGTTTTCGGATCCATCGGATAAATGTTTGAGAGTATCTCCAGCACATTGCCCGGATTATGAAAATCAGCACCCGGCAAAATGCGACGTCTTAAAGAGTCGCCAACCGATATTGAAAGCAGACAAGAACCTACGCCATGACCGCTCACATCCAGCAGGTACATGCCGAAATGCTCTTTATCAATTGGAAAATAACTAAAAAAGTCTCCACCCACACCGGCACAAGGTTCAAAAACATA
>JBILGL010000328.1:0-5330 GCA_044351075.1 Isosphaeraceae bacterium
GGCGTAGGCATCAAAATTGGTATGAAAGCTGGAAACAACAGGCCAGCCCTGCCGCCGGCAGAAGCGAAGGGCCGAAAGGCCCAATGCTGCCTCGGTAGCGATATGAACAAGGTCTGGCTGAAATTCGACCAGTGCTTTTTTCATAGTTGTAAAAGGGGGCCGGGGCAACATAATTTCAGGATAAAAAGGAAGTGGCCATGCTTTGAGCGATACGATTTTTAATTTGTCATGAACATTTATTTTAAAATCATTTTTTTTATCCAGATCTCTATATTCCGGGTGTATCACCAGCAGTTCATGCCCGTGGCTGGTCATGAATTCGGCGAGTTTACCGAGAGTTCTGGACACCCCGTTAATCTGGGGCGGGAAAGTTTCGGTGATCAGGGCCAGCCGCATTTGGTGTCGCCATGGTTTCGTTTCAGGTTGATTTATTTCATCATGGCGAAATGGCAATTAATACTCAAATGAATATTTGATGGGAACTTGGTGAAGAATTTTGTAGCTAAAATTCAACATGATTTAAAAGATGTTTTTTTTCCAGACAAAGCTGTTCTAAATCTGAACTGTAGGGGTAGCTTTCTGAAGTGATGGATTGCATTTCATTCAGCAAAAGTGCTGAAGGCAAATGGGAGATTGAGCAGATGTCTTTGACACAATTGCAAAGCGGGCGTTTTTTGCTTGGACGGGGGTTTATCTGTGCGATTCTGCTGGCGCCTGTCGTTTGTCTGGCTATTTCCGGCTGTGGCAACGATCAGCAGTTTAGCAATCTTCGAATTACTGATCACATGAGTCATGCCACTCCAATCACCCAGCCTGACTCTTCAGGCAAGGGCAAGAAAACCATCAAACCGCCCACAGCCAAGAAGCCGGCCGAATCGGTCGCAGTACAGCGAAGTCGCGCCCGTTGAACAAACAACACAAATTCCTGGATGCACCAATGATGAACCGCATTATGAACAAAAAAAATCGCAGTGGTTTTACGCTCATCGAGCTTTTGGTGGTGATTGCAATCATCGCCGTGCTGATCAGCCTGCTTCTGCCTGCCGTACAATCGGCGAGAGAAGCCGCCCGGCGTGCTCAGTGTATCAACAATCTGAAACAGATCGCACTGGCAGCGACAAACTACTGCGAATCGTCAAATTCATTTCCGTCGGGACATATTTTCCAGAGGCTTGAGGACAAGCCGAAATCAATGTCGATCGGCACCAACTGGTCAACATTGCTGCTGTCTTACATTGATGGCAACAACGCCACAAACGCCTACAATTTCAGCGTTTCAATGGGTGCGGGAAGCAATGTGACCGCTGCCGGATTTGGCATCAGCAGCTTTCTGTGCCCCAGCGACCCGGCTGTGAGTGTGACTCATGAGCTCGACGATTATTATGTGGTCAAGCCGCCGCAGGTTCGTCAGGCTTATCGTAGCTATGTTGGTAATCGTGGCCTCTGGTACTCACCGACATACACAACGACTCTTGATTCATGTTTTAACATGATTCAATCCTCAAATGCCGGGATCTTCTTCGAACACAGTGCAGTGAGGCCGGCATCAATTACGGATGGGATGTCAAATACGCTCCTATTTGGCGAGCAGCTTCATGGGATTCTTTCGGATGAAGACCAGAAGTACATTCACTGGCATCAGTCAGGCTGGTGGTGCGACTCGTTCTTTGATACGAGCTATCCGATTAATTCGCACAACAAGATGCGGCAGCGCATTGAAACAAATCTCTGGTGGGCGCTGGTGCAGGCCGCTTCGAGCAATCATCCGGGCGGTGCGAATTTCGCCTTTGCCGATGGCTCTGTTCGGTTCATCAAGGATAGCATTGAAACATGGCAGCTTGATGACACGCAGGGCAACCCCATAGGGATTCGAAATGGCACTTGTGGCCAATACATCTACGGCACGTCGAAGCCCGGTGTTTATCAGGCACTTTGTACCCGACAGGGCAATGAAGTGATCTCGGCCGACAGTTATTGATCAGCAAAAGTCGCTTCGAAAAAAAAGAGACGGGCGGGATTTCTCAGGAAATCTCGCCCGTTTTGCATTTATACAAGCACGGCTTGAAATCTCTCAAAAGAGATTTGTAATTTCGCCTTCTTCATTGACGTCGATCCGCTCGGCTGCCGGCCGCTGAGGCAGGCCCGGCATGCGTACGATATCGCCAGTGAGTGCAACCACAAAGCCAGCGCCGGCTGAGATCTCCATGTCGCGAACGGTGATGGTGAAATCTTTTGGTCGGCCCAGCAGTTTCGGATTATCCGAAAGCGAATTTTGTGTCTTGGCCATGCAGATCGGCAGATTGCCATAGCCAAGCCGGGCGGCTTTGCTGAATTTTGCTGAAGCCTCAGCCGTGAAGCTGACGCCGCTGGCGCCATAAATCCGTCTGGCGATCGTTTCGATCTTCTGCTCCAGCGGCATTTCCAGCGGATAAAGCGGCTGAAGCTTCGGCGATGTGGAAGCCGCCACCGCGCCGACCACCTGCCGGGCAAGGTCTTCGGCACCAGCCCCGCCATGGGCAAAAACATTGGCCGTCGAGCAGGCCACGCCTTCGCCGCTGCAATAGCGATGAATCACGGCCAGCTCGTCTTCCGTGTCTTCACCGCGCTGGTTGATCGCCACCAGAATCGGCTTATTGTAATTTCGGGCTGCGGCAATGTGGGCGCCGAGGTTTTCAATGCCTCGTTCGACAGCGCCGGCATCAGGCTTGGTGAGATCTGCCAGCGTTACGCCGCCATGCATCTTGAGGGCACGCACCGTGGCGACAATCACGATAGCCGCCGGATCAAGATCGCCATAACGGCATTTGATATCGAGAAACTTCTCGCCGCCCAGATCAAACGCGAAACCGGCTTCGGTCACGGCCCAGTCGCCATGAGCCAGAGCCATTTTTGTGGCCAGAATGGAATTGCAACCATGGGCGATATTCGCAAACGGCCCACCATGCACAAAGGCCGGAGTGCCTTCACGCGATTGCACCAGATTCGGCATGAGGGCTTCATTCAAAATGGCCATGAGCGAGCCAGTTATCTGCATCTCTTCGGCCGTGACTGGCGCGCCTGAGCGATCATAGCCGATCAGAATCCGGTTCAGGCGGGCGCGAAGGTCGGCCCGCGACTGGGCCAGACATAAAATCGCCATGATTTCGCTGGCGGCAGTGATGTCAAAGCCTGCTTCTCGAGGCGTTCCGCCCATGCCGCGGCCGCCCAGGCCAATGACCATCTGGCGAAGGGCGCGGTCGTTCATGTCAAGGGCACGCTTCCAGAGCACGCGAAGGGCATCGAGCCGGGTGTCAGCAAAATGAATGCGATTATCGATTACAGCCGAGAGCAGATTGTTGGCGGCTGTGATGGCGTGAAAATCGCCAGTGAATTGCAGGTTGATGGAGTTGGATGGCTCCAGACGGCACGCGCCGCCGCCGGTGGCCCCACCCTTACGACCAAAAACCGGGCCCATTGAGGGCTGTCGAAGAGCCAGAACGGCATTTTCGCCAATTCGTCTCATGCCCTGAGCCAAGCCGATCGAAGTTGTCGTCTTGCCCTCACCGGCCGGCGTGGGTGTGATGGCAGAGACGAGAATGAGCTTGCCGGAGGGGCGACGGGCGTGGGCTGCTTCAATCGCCTCAAGCCTGATTTTGGCCTTGTCGCGGCCATATTGCTCGAGATGGTCAGGATGAATATTTAAATCTGCTGCCAGTTGATCAATCGGCTTCATGCTGCTGTTCTGGGCCATGGTTCAATCTCATATTCTCGGTTGTTAAAGAATTGATCGGGGGCACAGGAAACAAGAGTCAGGCATTTTCCTGCGGGTCAAAAAAGCGGTCGAAATGCAGCCACATCACACGCGAGTATCGCACGATTGGCACCACCAGCGGCAGAAAGAGAGCCGTTGCCAGGAAGATACACCAGTGCATCGGCCAGTCGGGCTGAAAATACTTGAAAAGCAGGGTCATGATCGTCAGAGGCGGAATGGCCATGGCATAGCTGAAATACATGGCCCCCAGAAAATAGCCCGGTTCTCGCTCAAAAACCAGGCCACAGAATGGGCACGACTGATTCATGCCAAGCAGAAGGTTTCCAAAAATCTTGCCTTCATGGCAATTCGGGCATCTGAGCGTGAATATGGCCATCGCCTTATTACGCCCATCGGCCGACTTTTTTCCACCCTCCCCGCTGCTCATCACTGGCCTCTTCGCATCCATGCCGTCAATAATTGCCCTTTGATCCATACGGCTCAAGGCTTGAGATATTTCTTGAGCCAGGCGTGCATTTCATTCCACCAGACGCGGCGATTATCGGGCTTGAGAATCCAGTGATTTTCGTCAGGGAAGAGCACCAGACGGCTAGGCACCCCGCGCCGCTGAAGTGCAGTAAACAGTCCAAAGCCCTGCGTTTCCGGAACACGATAATCAAGGGCGCCATGAGTCACCAGCACGGGCGTTTTGATGTTACCGGCAAACGTGCTCGGCGACTGCTTTACATAGCCATCCCAATATTCTTTTTCCCATGGTGGGCCGCCAAATTCCCACTCGGCAAACCAAAGCTCTTCGGTTGTGCCATACATGCTGGGCAAATCCCACACGCCCGCATGGCTGATCAGGCACTTGAAGCGGTCCGTCTGGCCGGCGATCCAGTTGACCATGTAGCCGCCGTAAGAGCCGCCCGCCGCACCCACGCGACTGGCATCCATGTAAGGATAGGTCTTTAAGGCGTAATCCAGACCCTTCATCAGGTCTTCATACACCCGGCCGTTCCAGTCGCGGCTGATCTGATCGGTGAATTTTTGGCCATAGCCCGTCGAGCCTCGTGGATTGACCGCGACGACCACATAGCCGGGCGAAGCAAAAAGAGTGCTGTTCCAGCGGGCATGCCAGACATTCATCCAGGCGGATTGAGGGCCGCCATGGATCAAATAGAGCACTGGATATTTCTTCTTCGGATCAAAGCCCGGCGGCTTGGTGATCCAGCCGTGAACGGTCGTGTCGTCCGCACCCTTGAACTGGAACGGCTCGGCGGGGGAAAGGTCGAGCTGGGCGATTAATTCGTCGTTGTGGCTTGAGAGCCGCTTGGTCGTGGTCGAGCCATCGCCCGCGCGACGCATATAGAAAATTTCGTTCGGAGCAACAGAGTCCGTGCGAAGATAGGCAATCAGGGCATTTTTATTGACCTGTTGTGGCACGCTGTGCACGCCCTTGTTGCTTGTGACTGCTTCGGGTTTCTTTGTGCCGGAGGGGTCGATCACATAAATATCCTGATTGCCCTCGTTTTCAATCGATGCCACCAGGCCAGAGCCATCGGCTACCCAGGAAAAGTCATGAACGGGCCGATCAAGA
>JBILGL010000329.1:0-5315 GCA_044351075.1 Isosphaeraceae bacterium
TGTGTTTATCCGGGCCTCAATAATCCGCCCTGTACTGGACCAACCACCACCATGCTGCGTGTAAATTTTGCCCGTAGTCGGCATCCGGGTGGGGTCAATGCCACCATGGCTGACGGCAGTGTCAAATTCATGAAAAATTCAACCGCGATCCAGACTTTGCGGGCCCTTTCTACCACCGCTGGCGGCGAAGTGATTAGTGCTGACGCCTATTAACCCCCAGTGCAGCGTTGTTCAAAAAAAATAAGGGTTTATTGCAAAGTATTCAACCCTTATTTATTGGTATTTGCTGTTTTGATTCGCAAATGGGCAACTACGTGTTGTCCATTTTTCTTTTTTTGAGCGATTCATAAACTTCACTTTATGTAAGATGATAATCTCTCGTAAGTGAACGGTTCTTGCGACATGAAGGCTGAAAATGCAGACTCTACCTGATAGTTCAACCAATCTCAGCCTGCTTGCCAGCCTCGTTAAAGGCAGTTCTGCCAGTGAATCATGGCCCATTTTTGTTGAGAAATATGGATATTTGCTGCATCAGTGGTGCCTCCGCTGGGGTGCAAGCGAACACGACGCTGAAGAAGTTGTGCAGGATACACTCCTGACCATCTATCAAAAACTTGAGCTCTACCGAAAGCAGGAAGGCGTCACTTTTCGTGCCTGGCTCAAAAAAGTCGCTTTCCGCTGCTGGCTGGGCATTATCAAGTCTCGCAAAAATATGGAACTGAGCAATCTGCCGATCTCCCTTTCGCGTGAAACCGTCCGATTGCTCTCCCAAGCTGAAGCACGCGAAGACCTTATCGCCGAATTTGATCGAATGGCAACCGATGAGATAATCGAATTTGCCAGTCGAAGAGTCGCATCCCGTGTCGAAGAAAAGACCTGGCTATGCTACGAACTCACCTATTTCCACGAGCTCTCCTCGCAGGAAATTGCCCACCAGCTCGGCATGAATCCGCCGGCTGTGCTCATGGCCGTTTCACGCGTCAGGCAGATGCTTCGTCAGGAGATTCGCCAGCTCGACCCGGATCATCATTGATTATCTCCGGAACTGCAATCACTCATGAATGATTCTTCCATCGATTCGCTCGCGGAACCATGCCCGGAATTTGTCCTTCTGCAGAAGGCCGCTGAGGGGGACCTTTTCGATTACGAACTCGACCAGATCTCTGACCATATCAATAACTGCGAAATTTGCCTCGCTAAACTCGAATCCCTCATCAGCCAGCAGAACAAGGATGACTTTGCCAGACCAATTCATCGCAGCCATGCCAAAAACCTCTCCAAACAAGCCGCTTTCGACCATAAAGCCAGATGGAGTCTCTTTCCAGAGCTGGGTGAGCGCTTTGAAGTCATCCGCAAGCTTGGCTCGGGTGGAATGGGCGAAGTCTTTGAATGTTTTGATCACCAGCTCAATCGCACGGTCGCTGTCAAAAAAATCAAGCCTGAGATGCTCAAGCCGGATCTCATGCAACGCCTCAATCGCGAAGCACGCATCCAGTGCGGCCTGAATCACCCGAATATCGTTCAGATCTACGAAGTCGGTCAGTTGGCCGGAATACCTTTTCTCGCGATGGAACTTGTTGGCAATCTCTCCCTCCGCGAAAGTCTCGGTCAATCTCCACTCCCGCCCAGGCTGGCCGCAATCTTAACGCTCCAAATCGCCAGAGCAATTAGCTTTGCCCACTCTCATCATGTGCTCCATCGCGATATCAAGCCTGCCAATGCGCTTCTCACACCAGCATTTGCAGAATTCATCAGCCTGCCCAACTATGTCCAGAATCAAAAAATACCCGACCAGCCATTGATAAAACTCGCAGATTTCGGCCTCGCCAAAATCTTCAATGAAACCTCACATTTAACAAAATCTGACGTCGTTGTTGGCACTCCAGCCTATCTTTCGCCGGAACAAGTCAGCAGCGAGAAAAAAACACTCACACCCGCCTCTGATATTTATTCGCTCGGCGTTGTGCTTTATGAATCCCTGATCGGCCACACACCTTTTAACAGCCATGCTTTGAACATCACTATGGCCATGATTGAAAGCATGTCGCCCGTTTCGCCTCGCATTAATCGTCCGGAGATTCCACGCGATCTTGAAACCATTTGCCTCAAATGTCTGGAAAAAGAGCCGGAAAAACGCTATCGATCTGCCCTTGAACTCGCCGAAGACCTCGAACGATTTCTCAACGGCCACCCAATCGTTGCCCGCCCTCTGAACAAGTTTCAGCAGTTCTACCGCTGGTGCCACCGCAATCGTTCGACCGCTGCCGCTTCTTTTACCGCAATTATCTCACTGGTGTTTCTAGCCACCGGCTCATTTTTTTATGCCAAATCTCAGGCTAGGCTTCACCAGATTGCACAAGTTGAGGCCGAAAAGTCAAAATTGGCCGAGAATAGTGCACGAAAGGCAGAAAAGGCCGCGATTGAAGCCGAAAAACTAGCCCGCAAGGAAAGCGATTTTGCCCGAAACAGCCTCTTCAGCGGCCTTTACGGCATGGCTGAAATCAATAAACAGTTCGCCAGTCTCGATCAAAATCAGGCAGAGAATGCCCGAAAACGGGAAATTAGCCAAAAAATACAGGAAATGATCACCAGCAAGATCAAAATTTATCTTCAGCGATATGAATTGTTTCAAGTTACTGATGGCCCGACGATCGAACGCCTCTTTTCTGACGCCGTGGCCATGCGCGACTTCGGCGAAACCGATATTGCGCTTGGGCTTTTTCAGAAAATCATCGAGGTCGGCCGACAGGCAAGCCCAAACCAACCAGACTACTACCGCCTGATCGCTGCGGCAACGCGCAGCGCCAGCCTGACCGGCCAATACTACCTGAATCAAAACCAATCGGCCAAAGCCCTTTCCATCCTTCAGGACGCCTGGAATCGTTGGAGTTTCGAACCAACCAGGGCCGGGGTCAATGACAAAATGCTCTATGACCGTCAAATGCTCGGTGAATTTTATGCCAAAGCCCTCCGCGAAAGCGGCAACCTTCTTGATGCCATTGAAATCGATCAGCAAGTCCAGACCCTGATCGGCCAACGGGCCGTTCTATTTGGGGCAAAGTAAAGCCCATCAGGCAAAATCTAAACGAGACTCTCTTCAAAGCAACTCAATTCGCCTGATTTGTCCAGTCTTCTCTCCTTGAATCCCAGTCTCGATTCACTTTTGAACCAGTTGCAGTTCTCTCTCTCAAGCGTTGAACTGCACAGTTTCCCAACCACCGCAGCCCGTGCCAAATTGATAATTAAACAATTATCATTTAAGGACTTAAAATCAATTCAGAGAGAGAACCGGAGTTGACACGACCTTTGGGAATTTTCCCAGACCACATTACTAAAAACAAGGCTAACCCGAATCTCTAGCGAGAGATAATAAATCAGACAGATCGCCCAGAATAATTCCCTCGCTTGCGCTTCGGGTTAGCCTGCTGTCGTGGAATTGCGGCCAAAAACCAGCAAAGAGAAATATCCGGTTTTCTGAATGAACGGAGTTTAATAGTATCTCAACTCTGAAGGCTGATGATAAATTTCAAAAAAAATGATTTTTGCTGTTAGGTTTTTCCGACTTGCGGCCTTTGATATTTAAGATTGGCCTTCAAAAAGTCAATCAGGCCTTGAAACCCAATCGTTTGAGTCAACATCGAATCAATTTTTCGCATCTTGAGTCAAGCATCCAGCACTATCAAAGGAAGAGCACTCATGAAGTTTCAACTTCGAACAATCGCGGCCGCCGTGGCTTTGCTTTTTGCGTCAAGCTCGTTCACCCGGGCGGTGGATATTACATTCGATTTTTCAACACTGACAACTGGTCAATCGAGCTACACAATGACTTCCGGGGCATACTCACTGTTGCTTAGCAATCCAGTGAATATGGGTTTCTCATCTACCTTCTTGATTACCTCTAATGGAATGGACTTTGGAATCGGTAGCATTACGCCACTAAATGCGGGTTTTTCAATGCAAGTCACTGGCGGACCATTAGATTTCAAGAACTACGATATAAGTTTTAACCCCGCGGGAGTACCAGGCTCTTTTTCACTGACAGGAGGAACAGGCACCTCGACCGGAAACTTAATGAACCCAGCTGGAACTTATAACTTCAATGGAAGTTACAGGATTTCGCCTGGTGACACCGTCGCTTTAAACGCCAGTGTATCCAAGAATATTTTTATGAAATCGATCACTTTCTCAACTGTCACCGTGCCCGAACCCTCCACCTATGCCCTTGGAGTTATTGCCACGGGTGTGATGGCTTATGTGGCCCGCCGCCGCCGAAAGCAGGCCAACAAAACAGCCTGATTTTCAGAATCGTTGAAACGATCAAAATCTGAAAAACCCCGGGCCGGAATTTTAATTTCAATCCCGATCAATTCCGGCCTTGGGGATCTTTATTTTTGTCAATCGCCTTGATTGGTTCAAAGTTTGATTCATAACTTGTGATTAATCTATTGAAAATCAACGGTTTATCTCGCAATTCTTCGTAAGCTTCACTCGTTTTTATCGTTTGAGCCGAAACATCGAATCAGATATAATAACAATAAACCTGCCTGAGCCCTCGAAGCTTAATCGTCTTGATTGACCGGCTTTCAGGGACCGCCTCTACCGGAAAAATGCACGCCCGAGGTCGCCGGCGATGAGCCCCAACCCTGTTCGATTCAGCCATTACCCACAATTTCTTCTGGCCTTCTGCGCCTTTATGAGCGGTGGCTTCACAGCTACTGCTGCCGACGAAGACGCCCGCCGCGCTGAGGATATTTCGTTTTTCGAAACCAAAATTCGCCCGGTGCTGGAAAATTCGTGCAAGTCGTGCCACGGCCCGAAGATCGCCGAAAGTGACCTTCGGCTCGATTCCGCAGCGGCTCTCAAACAGGGCGGAGCCGTGCATGGCCCGGCCGTTGTGCCCGGCAAGCCCGACGAAAGCCCTCTTTTGACGGCAATTACCTACAAAGACGACGACCTGAAAATGCCCCCCAAGCCCGGCCCACTGGCCGCTGGCGTGGTGGCCGACTTCCGCCGATGGATTGAGCGCGGGGCCGTTTGGCCTGAAGAAACCGGCAAAACCGAAACCGCCAAACGTTTCGACCTGGCCGCCCGCAAGGCAAATCTTCCGTGGCTCTGGGCTTCGCCCGTAAAGCCGCCAGTGCCAAGCGTCAAAAATAGCGGCTGGCCCCGCAATGAAATCGACCATTTTCTCCTCTCAGCAATCGAAAAAAAGAATCTGAAACCCGCCGCCGATGCCGCTGATCTTGCCTGGCTGCGCCGCGCCACAATGATCCTTACCGGCCTGCCGCCCACCATCGCCGAAATCGAGGCATATC
>JBILGL010000330.1:0-5300 GCA_044351075.1 Isosphaeraceae bacterium
CCTTTATCCTACGATTGTTTCATGGACGGGCCTGCAGACTCCGCCCAACCTGAAACTTCAAGGCCGCGATACTGGCGAAATTCTCTCGGGCGGCAATGCTGAAAATTGGGACAACACCTATTTCGGCCAGTATGATATGAAGCATTACAAAGAAGCACACATGCGCACGCTGCGCCGGCCCAACTGGAAGCTCATCCGCCACTTGGAACCAGGCGTGGAAGATGAACTTTATGACCTGAAAAACGATCCGGGCGAGACAAGAAATCTTGCTGTCGAAGCAGGGCATCAGGCCATTTTCAGAGAACTGAATCAAGAGCTTGTCAATCGCATGAAGTTAATCAATGATCCGCTGGCAGAGCAGGCGGAAAAGTGATTAGCCCAATCTGATATCAATCTATCGGTATATATCAATGAAGATCATTGCAGGTGAGCGTAAGGGTTTTAAGCTGGAAGGGCCGATGGATAAGTCAATCCGGCCGACAAGCGACCTCCGCCGCGACGCGATATTTAATACGCTTGGCGACCTGGTTGAAGGCGAAACCTTTCACGACCTCTTCTCAGGCACGGGCGCAATGGGGCTTGAGGCATTAAGCCGCGGAGCTGAAGCCGCAATTCTGGTCGAGATGAGCCGAAAGGCGCAGGATCTGATTCGCCGCAATATCGAAAAAGTGCGTTATCAAAAAGAAGCAAAGCTGATTCCTTCAAACGCCTATCGATGGATTGAAAGCCACCGCCCTTCCCGGCCCTCCATCTACTTTCTTGATCCGCCCTTCCCGGAGTATGTCGATCACCCGGAACGATTTACAAAGTATTTGCAAATATTAATGGAAAGAGTGCTGCCCGGCTCAATCATTATCGTGGAATCTCGCTGGAAGATTGATCCAGAGGTATTGCCTGACGTTGAAAACTGGTATTGCCGTCGTTATGGCGAAACACGAGTCGCCTATTGGGGCATGGCCGACAGCGAAATCGAAGAGGAAAATTCCGAAGAGGAAGATACCGAAACGGATGATGACGAAACGGCCCGGACGGATTCAGAATCCACGGAGCAGCTTTAACATAAATAAATAATTATGTTCATACATGATCATATCATTATAAACGAAAAAAATCCGAAACAGGCTTTCGCGCTGGAAGTTGCCGCGAGGCTGCGTGCTGCCGGGTTTGAAGCCCTCTGGGCTGGTGGCTGTGTCAGGGATTTGCAGCTCGGCATTGAGCCGACCGATTATGACGTTGCCACCAGCGCCAGGCCGGAACAGGTGCAGGCAATTTTCCGCCGGTCGCTTTCAGTCGGGGCCAGTTTTGGCGTGATCGTGGTGCAGGGCAATGACGAGACGGGCGATATTGAAGTCGCCACATTTCGATCAGACGGCCAATACTCTGACGGTCGTCGTCCAGACTCCGTCGAATTCTGTGATGCCCGAAACGATGCCCTCCGGCGAGATTTCACCATCAACGGGATGTTTTTTGACCCCGTGGCGGGTGAAATTGTTGACTATGTTGGCGGCCGGGAAGATCTCAAAAATGGTTATCTCCGGGCCATTCGCGACCCCCTTGAGCGATTCACGGAAGACAAGCTTCGCCTGCTTCGTGCCGTGCGCTTCGCGGCCCGATTCCATCTCAACATTGATCCGGCAACGCTCGCCGCCATACGGGCAATGGCCAGCCAGATTCATGTTGTTTCCGTAGAGCGAATCGCCCAGGAATTCCACAAGATGCTGCCGCACAGCTCTCGCGTCAATGGCATGCGGCTATTACGCGAAAGTGGCCTGCTCAAAGAGATTCTGCCGGAATGTGAGCGCATGATTGGCGTGATTCAGCAGAAGCCGGCTTACCCTGATGCCGATGTCTGGGAACATACTCTGCGCGTGCTTGAATTATTACCGGGAAAGCCAGGTTTTACTCTTACCATGGGCACGCTGCTGCACGATGTGGGCAAGCCTGATGCCATGGTCAACGACAATGGTCGAATTACTTTTTATCATCACGAATCAATCGGCCGGGAGCTGGCCAATCGCATTTGCCTGCGCTGGAAACTATCATCTGCTGAAATTCGCCGAATCTGCTGGCTGGTGGAATATCACCAGTATCTGGGCAAGGCGATGCAGATGAAAGAGTCAAAAATCAAGAAAATATTATCAGAGCCGGGCGTGGAAGAATTGCTGGACCTCCACGAAGCCGATGCTCTGGCCTCAACCGGCGATAAAAGCCAGATCGACTATTGCCGCTTTTATCTGAAAGATCAACCACAGGGCCCGATAAACCCGCCCCTGCTCCTCACTGGCCATGACCTCGCCAGACTCGGGCTCAATCCCGGCCCCATCTACAAAATTGTGCTTGATTATGTGCGCGATGCCCAGCTCGATCGCCGAATCCAGAATAAGTCCCAGGCGACCGATCTCGCGATCGAATTCCTTAAAGATAACAAAACATTATATGATAATATGAATGAATAAATATGTTTTCACATACTCATTCATATTCTTATATCAATACTAGCTCTTACTTAAACCACCAGTGCTTTCTGGGTGCATCCTGCGCTGATGGTACTGGGCCTGTTGGTGGGGGTGGAGGTGTATCGACACCCGGCAGGTTCGGCGTGACGCCCTTCTCCTTGCAAAGCTTGATATATGCCTTGACATATTCTTCCTCAGCGCTGCCGCCACCTCCGCCGCCATTAGGCATGGCCATATACGTTTGCAAAGGGCCGGGCGAAGGGGCCATTGACATGGCGGGGTTGATGCCCACAAAGCCACCCATGCCCATCGGGGCGCTGAAAAGGCTTGGCGATTCCGGATTCATACGGACTCTCGGGTAACTTCGTTCGGCAAGTAATCGACCCAATCCGCCCAGCAACCGGTCCAGCACGTTCGGGTTGGTCATCATCAGCCCCATCGCCATCCCACCCAGCGGGCTGGCCATCGGTGCAGGTGCGCCATAAGCGGGCTGAGGTGCAGCGGCGGCCGGTGGTGAATAAGCTGGTGGAGCAGCCGGCGGCGCGGCGGCAAATGCGTTTGCCGGTGGTGAATAGGCCGGCGCAGCTGCAGGGGCAGGGGCATATGCGGGTGCCGGCGCGGCCATGGCCGGGGCCATGTAAGTGACCTGCGGTGGCGGGCTTGGGGCAACCATCACATTCAGGGGCGATGGCTGTACGACAACCTGTCCGGCAGGTGGCTGCACCATCACTGGTGGGCTGGCCATCGGGGCCCCGTAAACCGGCTGCTGCGGCACCATGGCGTAAACCGGCT
The DNA here is from genome assembly GCA_044351075.1 of Isosphaeraceae bacterium. GTDB lineage: Bacteria > Planctomycetota > Planctomycetia > Isosphaerales > Isosphaeraceae > QWQI01. Next base: position 3,249 of record JBILGL010000330.1, read on the forward strand.
GAGGCTGCGGCGCAGCATAGGTTTGTGGCGGTGAGGGTGGGGCCTGTGCCGGAGGGGCTGAATAGACGGGGGGCGATTGGGCTGGCCCTGGTGGCGTCTGTTTGGAAGGCAGGCCGGCGCCGTAATTCTGAGGCGAAGACTGGGCATGCAGCGTCGTTGCGGCGACCTGCTCATCACGAACTGATTCGGCGGGGCTGGATGTCGAAACCCGATGCACTCGCACCTGACGCCTGTCTGGCGGCTCGCTCTTCTGAGCAACCGTTGCTGACCGAGCTGAGCCAACGATTTTGTAGATCTCGCTGAAATCCGCTTCCGACTGCGTATAACCAGCCAGTTTCAATTGTGAATTCGCCTGAGTGTAATAAACCAGTGCCGAGGGCAAGCTACGCACGTTCAGCAATTCCACTCGAGCCGGGTCTGATTCGGCCACAAGCTCGGCACAAATTACTTCGCTGCCAAAAGTCGCGGCCAATTGCTGCTGAATTCCGGCGGCCCATTGGCGTGATCGTGGCAGGCCCTGAGACGTCACCAAAATCACGGAAGGGCGGCCCGTTTGGGTGGTGATGTTCAGTGCCTGAAGCCAGGTGATAGCGGCCGGGGCTTGTTCATTCGCCAAAGCCCTCGGCGCAAAATTCACGCCGGGCAAAGAATCGCAGGTTGCCCCGCCCAGCAGGACGATAAGGGCCCCAAGGTGGCTTTTACGACGTACAATCGCTCGTCTGACGCGCATCGGCCAGCCTCCTGCTGTAATTTTTTTCAAAAATTGACGACTCATCAGGCACCTGTCATTTCTTTGATTCAAGGGCTGTGCCCTGCGCCGCTACCTGCGACGTTTCGGCACCTGATTGATTTGTCCGAAATCCCGTTTTCATATCGCCCCGAAGGCCTCGGGCGAATGCCATCAGGCCATCCCTGATCGAATCTCTCTGCAATGGCGACAACGGCTGCTGCCATTGTTGGCGATCACGCAGGTTCAGCCCGCTGGGCTGAGTCCATAAGGCCAGTGCCGCTGTTAATGGCTCAAATATGTGGGTTGTCCATGCCTGAGAGTCGGCACGGGTATCGTTGATCAGTAATCCGATCCGGCGTGATAGTTCTTCATTCGCTTCAGAATACGAAGCATAAAGCGACATTTTCGATGCCACATCGCTGAAAAGCTGGGCGAGTGGCTGCGCCATTTCAGCAGAACCTGGCAGATTCCGAATCGATTGAAATGCCAGTCTCGACATCAATTCTTCGTTGGAAACAGGCTGGGCTGCTGGCTCTTCCGTTGGCTTTGCCGGTTGGTTGGGCGTATTTTCATTCGCAACGGGCGATTTTTGTTTCAGCTCGGCAGGAATCTCAACCGCCGTCAGCGTTACATGATCTGGCTCAGAGATCTGGTTCCCCATCGCCACCACCAGCAGAAATTGATAAACACCCGCTTCAGGTGGAATCACCACCAGATTCGGCCCTTGCAGATAAGCCTCTTTGACCATCGGGCCACTGATCTGAATCCAACGCACACCCACCTGCCCCGCCGGCAGGCTCTGGCCACCGTTCAGCGTGGCACGCCGACCCACAAAACTCAGCACATCATCGCCTGCATCAGCTCTCAGCGGCTGGCGATCTGAATCGCTCCTGATTTCGTTTTGACGATTTTTCTCTTCGCCATCACCACTTGCCCGCCTGATTTGCCCGTCCAATCGATTGATCTGTTGGGGCTGATCGGCCGACGACCACGACCGCTTCCAATGACTTTTGAAATGGATGGACGACGCGGAAAAAGCATTACGCTCAGTCTCTTCGGCATGGCTGAAGTTGATTGCAGCAAAACAGATAAAAAACTGGCCTACGACAATGAAAAGCCGGGCAGGTAAAAAATCACTCTGAGGACGTCGAAAACGATCCATCTCGCCCATCCTGGGCCAATATTGATGAGAATGCAGCTTCCCGCTACACAGTTCCTTACAATCGTTTCATCGACTATTCCGATGCACAACTTGAAATCAATCTCGCCAGCCTTTCCAATCTTTTCTATTCTTCGTAATCAATGGTAATAATCGACCAGCT
>JBILGL010000484.1:0-3878 GCA_044351075.1 Isosphaeraceae bacterium
AAATCCCAGGATTCGATAGGATTTTTAAATGGCCGGAGGCCATAACTATTCATAGACGGCTCCTCTGGAGCCCATTAATTCAATGCCTATTCTTAAATACATTGCCAGAGGCCATAACTATTCATAGACGGCTCCTCTGGAGCCGCAAAGAAAACAGATTCCTCAAAAAGCGCAACTTCAAAGCTTGCTTTCGGTTTAGCCTGCTGTCGTGGAAGAGCGGCCAAAAAGCAGCAAAGAGAAAGAAATATCCGGTTTTCTGAGTGAACGCAGTTTAAACTACTTTTTTTCCTGGTCCGCTTTTGTACCTTGGCCTTGTAGAATTCAGCATATTTCGGGTCACTTGCACAAAACAGCCGTTTGCCACATTTTTTGTATATTGCGTGAAATATTTCGAAAGCTTTCGCTTCCTCACCCAAGTCAAATAAAACAGAAGCACGCAATGTTTCTAAATAAACATCTCCTGCACCATAAGCAGTCTCCATTCTCTCCAACCATACCGCCGTTTTGGCAGGCTGATTTGTCTGGAGAAAAAATTCAATCATTGAAGCAGAATGTATCTGAGACTCTTTATGACTATATTTTGGCTCAGGTATCGCATCCCAGGCCATGCAATACTGCTGCTCAGCTTCCTCTAAATTGCCGGCTCTCTTTGCCTCTACCGCTTTTTGGCAAAATTCACCATACCGCGATTCAAATGAAGAATTCACTGGATTGTCCACAGCGATTATTAAACCCCACTCAAAATGATGCAGGTCAGATGGATACGATCGAACAAATGTCAGAGATAAGAACTATCATACGGTAATAAAAGGCATAATCAAGCGATGGCACGAAAAAAACGTGCCATGCAAAATCATCAAAGATAGCGATTCAAATCAGGGCCGGGGCCGGTTGCCCACCCATGTGCCGAGCGGTTCGCCGTGCACAATGGCACGCTCGATATTACCTTCACGCTTGAAATTGAAAACGAGAATCGGCATGGAATTTTCCATGCACTGGCCGATGGCTGTCATGTCCATCACCTTCAGCCGGTCGCGGAAGACCTGCTCGTAGGTTAATGTTTCATAACGCACGGCATGCGGGTTTTTCTCGGGGTCGGCCGTGTAAACGCCGTCCACCTTCGTGGCCTTCATCAGCACCTGGGCTTCCAGCTCAATCGCCCGCAAAGCGGCCGCGGTGTCGGTCGTCACAAAGGGGCTGCCTGTGCCTGAGGCCAGAATCACCACGCGGCCCTTTTCCAGATGTCGCAGGGCACGCCGCTGAATAAAGGGCTCGGCCACTTCATCCATGCGAATGGTGGTCATCAGGCGCACGTCCTGACCATAATGCTCCAGAGCGTCGCGCAGGGCCAGACCGTTAATGACCGTTGCCGTCATACCCATGTAGTGGGCTGTTGATTCTTTAATCAGCGGGTTGCCCTTGGCAAAGGCAGAACCCCGCAGAATATTGCCGCCGCCCACGACAATTGCCAACTCGACGCCACGCGAGGCGACGTCGGCCACTTCGCGGGCAATCCGGCTGATTTCGTCCTGATGAATGCCGCCTTCACCCGCCCGGCCAAAACTTTCGCCTGAGAGTTTCAGTAAAACACGCTTGAAAGCCGGGCCCTGCGTTTCGGAAGAACTCATGGAAAAACCACCTGAATTTTGACAAATGTCTGGAAAAAGAAACGACGGCCGATTGATTTTTTTGATGAATCGTTCGGCCGTCTTTTCACAACAATCAAGGCCCCTGGTGAAAAGGGCCCTGGCATCAATTATTCCGCGGCAGGTGCGGCGGATTCGCCGAGCACATAGCGGGTGATGCGGTTGACCTTGATCTCGCCACCGGTTTCGGAACCGACCTTGCGAACAACGTCAGAAACCTTGCCACGGGTCGGATCCTTGGTGAATTCCTGATCCATCAGATTGTTTTCGGCATACCACTTGTTCAGCATGCCTTCGGCAATCTTTTCCTGCACCTGAGGCGGCTTCTTGGCGTTGTCAGGATTGTTTTCCATCAGCTTGGCAATGATCTGCTTCTGCTCTTCCACCATGTTGGCTGGAATAGCGTCGCGGGTCAGGGCCAGCGGATTGGTCGCAACCACCTGCAAGGCAAGATCTTTCGCCAGTTGCTTCACGGCTTCGCTGGCGGCCTGTTCCTTGCTGGTGCAGGCCAGCTCGACCATGGCGCCGCTCTTGGAGTCGTGGTGCACATAGCTGTCAACTCGACCCGGGCCATCCAGACGCATCGACTGGGCACGAGCCAGGGCGACGTTCTCGCCGGTGCGGGCGTTGAGCTCCATCAAGGCTTCCTTGATGGTCACGGCCGGGTTAACCACAAACTTCTGAGCCAGCAGTTCAGCGCCGGCGTCAATCGTGGAAAGAAGGTGATTGACCAGGTCGCCGGCCATGCCGCGGAAGGCGTCGTTGCGGGCCACGAAGTCGGTCTCGCAATTGAGTTCGACAATCGCGCCGGCTGTGTTGTCTTCGTTGAAGCCGACTTCAATGCGACCAGCCTTGGCAGCACGGTCTGCACGCTTTTCGGCATTCTTCAGGCCACGTTCGCGGGCCAGCAGTGTGGCCTTCTTGATGTCGCCTTCAGCTTCCTGCAGGAGCTTCTTGCACTCCATCAGGCCCAGGCCAGTGATCTGACGAAATTCGTTAACAATCTTTGCTGTAATTTCAGCCATTGTCATCCCCTTCTACTATGGCCCGATGCGTCACTTTCGCCCGACTGATGCGGAGAATTTCTTTTGAGTTCCGTATCCTCAGCCAGATTTTAGACGAACGAACCCATTTTTTGTTTGAAATATGTTGATGAAGATTCTGAAAGCAATTGATGAAGACGGCTCCCGTTTCATCATTCGGGAGCCGCTTATATTTTTTGATTCAAATCATTCCGAATTGAAGGCAACCCGGAATGAAGTCAATTTCCGCTTCCGCGATGCAAAGGCGGGCGGGCTGATCAGCCTTCAGCACCCTCTGCCGGTGCCGCTTCAGCGGCTGGGGCTTCCGCAGCCGGAGCTTCTGCAACTGGTGCTTCAGCGGCTGGTGCTGGTGCCGGCGCTGGTGCAGATGCCTGAGGAGCACCGCCACCACCCACGCGGCGAATGCCACCGCCGCCACCCTGACCACCACCACCGCGGCGTGGGCCACGATCGCGATCACGATCACGGCCGCCATCTCGGCGACGATCGCCACGATCCTGCGATTGCCCATCTTCGCGGCCTTCATAAGCCGAAGGAGCAATGTCAGGAGCCAGGGCACGACCTTCCAGAATGGCGTCGGCCAGATACTTCACGACCAGCTCGATGGAACGCATGCTGTCGTCGTTGCCGGGGATCGGCAGGTCAACGGCGTCCGGGTCGCAGTCGGTATCGAGCAGCGAAATGACCTTTATACCCAGCTTGCGGGCTTCCTGCACGGCGATCTTCTCGCGCAGCGGGTCAACCACCAGCAGGGCTTCGGGCAGGCGCTCCATGGTGCGAATGCCGGAGAGGTTACGGTCGATCTTTGATCGCTCGCGTGAGAGCGTTGAGATCATCTTCTTCGAATAGCTTGCAGCCAGGTCGCTGTCAAGAATGCGTTCAAGTTCTTCGAGCCGCTTGAGCCGCGAACGAATCGTCACGAAGTTTGTCAGTGTCCCACCCAGCCAGCGTTCCGTCACATACGGCATGCCGCAGCGCGAGGCCTGTTCAACAACCGCGTCAGTCGCCTGCCGCTTGGTGCCCACAAACAGGACGAGCCCATTATTGGAAGCCACCCGCTTGAAATACTTCGAAGCCCGCAGAAGGCCGCGGACAGTCTCTTTCAAGTCGATGATGTGAACAAGGTTACGCTTGCCGTAGATATACGGCTTCATCTTCGGGTTCCAGCGGCGGGCGCGGCTGCCGAAGT
>JBILGL010000666.1:0-5297 GCA_044351075.1 Isosphaeraceae bacterium
AACCTCTGCCCCGTCGATCACCACATCGCCCACCAGTAATTCAACCTACATCGGTCTGACCGCGACATTCACGGCAGCCGCCACGGGCACACCAACACCGACCGTGCAGTGGCAGCTCAATAGTGGCAGCGGCTGGTCGAATATCACCGGAGCGACTTCGGCAAACTACACAACGCCGGTATTGTCGATTTTGGACAATGGCAATCAGTATCAGGCTATCTTTACCAACAGTGCCGGCTCAAATACAACCGCGGCCGCGACGCTGACAGTGACTCAGAACCCACTTTATGTAACAACTACGGCCGACACGGGCACTGGTTCATTACGCAGCGCGATTGCATTTGCTGCGACAAACCCCGGCGATGACAACATCACATTCGATTCAAATTTAACCGGTAATGCGATTCTGCTGACATCGCCGATTGCCATTAACGACACAAGCGGCAATATTACGATTATCGGCCTGGGCACATCGAATCTGGCGATCAGCGGCGGCGGGACAACGGGCCTCTTTAATGTTTATACGCCGACCACTTTGACAAACATGACGCTGACGGCCGCCAACGGTGCCGGGCTGATTGGTGGCGGTGCTTTGTATAGCAACAGCACGCTGCGGCTGGATAATGTCATCATTAATAATGCCACGGCCTCGCCGGGTGGGGCACTTTATCAGAACGGCGGCTTTGCCAACCTGAACAGCACCACGCTGGGTAATTCGCTCTATGTCACGGGTGGTGCGAACCTGACGGTGAGTGGCGGCCAGTTGCTAAGCCCCATCGGGATCAACAGCGGTAATGTGATATCTATTACAAATGCAGAATACGATATCACGCTGGGTGCCATCACAGCCAATTCGATCACGGTAGCCACCAATACAACCAATAACTCAATTTCCGTAACGGGCGAGATTAATGCCACGGGCAGCTCGGGCGGGGTAACGCTTGCCGGGCGAAATGTGGTCGTTACGGCCAATATCCTGACGGCCGCCGGCGATATCGCGATTTACGGCAATGGCGGCGGGGTTTATCAGGCGGGCAGCTTTGACGGTGTCTGCATCAGTGGCCCGGGTGTGAATGTCAACACAACCGGCGGCAATATTGTGATTGATGGGCGGGCTGGTGGTGGGTCAGATAATGAAGGTGTGAATATTACATCTGCTTATGTTGCAACGTCAGGTTCGGGTGCGGTGAGCATTACTGGCGTGAGTGGGGATGGTAGCTCTGGCTCGGGATTTGGCATTCATATTGATACTGTTAACATTTTAGCAGTCGATGGTTCCCTTAATCTGACTGGAACGGCTTGCGTTCCGGATTCTTTTAGCAGAGGAATCGATTTTTCCAACAGTAATATCACTACGACGGGTTCAGGGAACATTGTTATCACCGGAAATGCAGCACTTGGTACCAATAATGCTTATGGTGTTGCAGTCCATTCCTTCACTGAAATCTCGACCGGAAACGGCTCCATAAACATAACAGGCAACTCATCAGGCACCACTACTGAAACGATAGGACTATTCATAGATGGTATAGGCTCGGTTATTGAAAGTAACAGAGGGTCTATTACACTCACTGGCACCGCAACTAGTGGAAGCTCTTCCGCAGTTGGAACGCTTTTGCAAAGCTCTTCAATTTCGAGCATTGATGGAATTGTTACAATATTAGGAAATTCGCTTTCCACCGGCTCGGCAAGCACAGGAATTGAAATTCGATATGCTGCCAATGTGAATTCTACTGGCAATTCTTCGATTTCTTCAGCCGGTTCAGTTAATAATTCAACCGGAATCGGAATAAATCTTTCAAATGGTTTAATCTCAACTACCAACAACTCGATCATTTTATCAGCAAACAGCATAAATATTGATATTACAGGATATGTAAACGTCACTACATCAGGCACGGTGGCGATTCAAACATTAGGAGCGGGTGTTGATCTGGGCGGGGCCGACAGCTCTTCAAATCTTGGATTGTCGCAGGATGAGCTGAATAACATCACAGCCGGAAACCTTAAGATCGGCAACACTCAGACGGGCGTCATTACCCTGACACAGAATTTGACGAGAACAGGGAATGTGACTTTATTGTCGGGCTCTTCAATCAGCGGTATTGTTTCTGGTAATAGTACGGTATTCACACAGGGCATTAATAATCTCACTGTCACCAGTGGCACGATCACGGTTTTCTCGGTCAATCCTTTTGAAGTAACAACCACTGCCAACTCAGGCTCCGGTTCGCTGCGTGACGTCATCGCTTTTGCTGCCACAATGCCGGGCGATGATACAATTACCTTCTCGACATCGTTGGTTAACAACTCCATTCTGATAAATGCGCCGATTACCATCAATGACACAACCGGCAAAGTGACGCTACTCGGCCTGGGGGCATCCAGTCTTTCGATCAGTGGGAGCGGCGCAACCGGCCTCTTGAACATTTATACGCCGACCACCATGACCAACATGACGCTGACAGACGCCAGCGGCGCTGGCCTGATCGGCGGCGGCACAATTTACTGCAACAGCACGCTGCAGCTAGATAATGTGACGATTAATAATGCCACAGCCACGCCGGGCGGGGCACTTTATCAGAATGGCGGCCTGGCGACTCTGAATAACACCACGTTGGGCAACGATCTTTATGTGACCGGCACTGCATGTTTGACGGTGAATTCAGGGTCGATTCTCTCGCCACTTTCGATTAACAGTGGCAATGCCGTGACAGTCACCAATTATGGCCAGCCACTCCAGCTTGGCCAGATTACAGCCACGAGCCTGACGGTGAACCTGACCTCGGGCCCTGTTGATCAGGCGGCCGGCACAAATGTGACGATCTCAGGCGGTTCGAGCTTTGTTACGGGTGGTTCAGGTGCCAGCGGCAATATCACGCTGGGTAATGCAACCAATAATTTTGGCGGCACGATCACGGCCAATGGCACGAATGTCACTATTGGGAATAACGGCAACATTTCGCTGGGCACGATTTCGGCCACGAACCTGACATTGATTTCAGGCACCGGGCAGATCACCCAGATTGGCGCGTTAACAGCGACGGGCAATACGAACCTGACATCGCCCGGCAACGTGACTTTGGCAAACCCGACTAACCAGTTCAGCGGGCCCGTCTCGGCCAGCGGCAATGTGGTTTCCCTGAGCAGCACTGGCGGGGTGAGTCTGGGGACGATTTCGGCCACGAGTTTGACGGTGAACACCACTGGCGCGGTTAATCAGGCGACCGGCACGAATCTGTCAGTCACTGGCAATTCCAACTTTGTTACAACTGGCACAGGTGTAAACGGCAATATCACGCTGGGTAATGCAACCAACAATTTTGTCGGCACAATCACGGCCAATGGTACGAATGTCACTATTGGTAATAACGGCAGTGTATCGCTTGCTGCAATTACGGCCACGAACCTGACGGTGATTTCTGGCGCAGGGCAGATCAGCCAGATTGGTGCATTGACAGTAACCGACAGCACAAATGTCTCTTCGCCCGGCAATGTGACTCTTGCAAACACGACCAACCAGTTCAGCGGAACAGTGACGGCCAGCGGCAATGTGGTCTCACTCAGCAGCACTGGCGGGCTGAGTCTGGGCACGGTTACGGCCAACGCCCTGACGGTAAACACCACCGGTGCAGTAAGTCAGGCGACGGGCACGAATCTGTCAGTCACTGGAAATTCGAACTTTGTTTCAACTGGCACAGGTGCCAGCGGCAATATCACGCTGGGTAATATAACAAATAATTTCGGCGGCACGATTACGGCCAGTGGCTCGAATGTGACGCTTGTCAATGCAGGTGATTTATCACTGGGTACGATTACGGCCAGTGGCTCGAATTTATCGCTTGTGAGCACTGGCAATGTATCGATTGGCACAATCACGGCCAGTGGTACGAATGTGGCACTTGTTAATTCCGGCAGTGTATCGATTGCTACACTCACGGCCTCGAATTTGACCGTGAATTCAGGCACCGGGCAGATCAGCCAGAGCGGCGCACTGACAGTGTCGGGCAGTACGAACCTGACGTCGCCCGGCAACGTGACTCTTACGAACCCGACCAACCAGTTCAGCGGGCCGGTCGTGGCCAGCGGTAATGTGGTATCCCTCAGCAGCACAGGCGGGCTGAATCTGGGTACGGTCACCGCCAACGATCTAAGGATTAATACTTCGGCCGGTAGCGTTTCCCAGTCAGGCAGGGTTCGGGTGAATAATGGTAATACGACATATCTCACGACCATAAATGGCAATATTCTACTGAATGATCCGACCAATGACTTTGTCGGCGGCATTTATGCCAACGCCACGAACGACATTCAGATTTACAACAGTAATGCAACGATTCTCGGCAATATTTCGAGCACGAATTTCCGGATCATCTCAGCCGGCGGCGGCATCATGCAAGTTTCTGGCACGAATATTGCAGTCACCGGCCTTTCAAACCTGACTGCAACCGGGAATTCGATCATCGTTAACCGCTCGAACAACCAGTTCGGCGGGCCGGTCTCGGCCAGCGGCAGCGATCTGACAATTTCGAATTCCAATAATATTACGCTCAATAACACAAGCATTACCACTACAGTCGATATTACTTCGACCGGCAATATCAATATCAGTGGCAACTATTCAGCAGCCGCTACGATCATCAATAACGGCTCATTCACATACAGTGGCCTGCTTGAGACAGACCTGACTCTTAATAATGGATCGGTCAGTATTCTGACCGGTGGCTATATTAAGGGTTCGTTGGTCGTCAATGGCGGCAGCCTGACCTCCAACGGTACTTTCGATACGCTGACGATCAACGGCGGCACGCTTTACACGACGGGCAGTGGTACGCTGGTGAATAATTCGTTTGCCATCAACAACAACGCCACCTGGGTTGCGGGCGGAGCAAGCCTGACGAATTTCAGCAAGATTACATCGCCAACCATTGCGATTAGCACCAACTCAAACCTGATTGTTAATGTTCCACAGCCGATGACTAACGGTTCGTCGCTCATGCTTATCGATAACTTGGGCATCTCGCCGATCGGGGGTTACTTCAGCGGCCTGCCTCAAGGTACAGTTTTTACCAGCAACGGTGCGAACCCGACGTTATTTTCAATTAGCTATAGTGCTGGAAGCAATAACGACCTGGTTATTTCATTGCTGCCAATCAAGTTCTCTGTGCTGACGCCTAACCTGACGATGACGGCCTTATCGCCAACTCCTGCCATCTTAACATTCAGGCTACTGGATGGAACCGGCAATACAGGCATCGCCGACGCACCTGTTACAATCAGACTTCCGGAAGATGTGA
>JBILGL010000331.1:0-5287 GCA_044351075.1 Isosphaeraceae bacterium
GAGCCTTACCTGATGGCGATATTGATGGCTGAGCTGGCCAAAAACCCGGCCCGCATGGCCGATGCCGCCGAAGGCATTCTTTCGCTTGGCTGGCCGGGGCAGGATGAAGGTGTTCGTCGCGAGCTTAACGCCCGCACTGAAAAATTCGCCAAAACCCTGCGCGATGAAGGCCGGGGCGATGAAGCCAAAGCCATGCAGGATCGGATTTCAAAAGCCACCGTGCGCGACGTGGTTGTGAAGCTGCGATGGAAGGGCATTGCTGATCTTGATCTGACGGTCGAAGAGCCACTCGGAGCCACAGCCAGCTACGAAACGCCTCGAACCGTCTTTGGCGGCTCACTCATCTCAAACGGCCGCAGCACCGACGCAAATAAATCAGCTGAAGAGACTTACGTCTGCCCACGCGGGTTTAATGGCGAGTATGTGATCAAAGTAAAATCGATCTACAATGCGCCTGAAGACCCGAAACAGGCAGTGCGGCAAGCCGAGATGGAAGTGATTACTCACGAAGGTACTTCCCAGGAAAAAAAACAACTCTTCACGATTGACCTGACCAGTACAGAAATCAAGCCGGTCTCCATTCGCCTTGACGATGGCCAAAGGCTGGTGGCTATGCCGTTTATCGGCCCTCAGCGTGCCCCCGAGCTGCCGAAAAATTTGCAGAAGGCCATCGCTGGTAAAACACAGACAAAGCCCGAGGCAACCAAGGCGATTGGGGCGGGCGGAACACGAAAAAACTCGGCAGGCAGCGACACATCCAAAGCCATTGTGGTGCCTGATTATCAGCCGAAATCGACAAAGGCAATTGATTTAACAAATCCGAAGTGACTTGTCGTTCGGGCTTTACTCATTTGGCCCAAAACGCACGATCTGAAGCATTTGTGGCCTGATCCAGCGCTGGGCAGCAGATCTGATCCTCTCCGGGGTCAGGGCATCGCACTGCTTGATCCAAGTGGGCGGGTCGCTTAAATCCCAGCCGTAAAGCTCCTGGTCAAGCCAGGCAGAGAGCCGGTCGTCGGCTGACTCCAGACCGAAGTGCCAGGTGTTTCTGAGATAATCCCTGGCGCAGCAGAGACTTTCGTCGGAGATATCGCCATGGGCAACCTGGCTGATTACAGCAAGTGCTTCTCTCTGAACCACTTCCGTATCGGCCGGGTCGCACGACATCGAAATTCTCATGTATCCGGGCCATCGCCATGCCCCTTCCGTCATGGCCGCTGAAACGCTGTAAACCAGTCCAAGCTCTTCTCTCAACCGCCGCGAAAGCAGGTCGGCATTGCCAGGGCTGTTTCCAAGAATGATCTCAAGCACCTGAAGAGCAACCCAGTCCGGGTCGGTTCGTGGCACCGTCAGTTGACCGATCACCAGATGCGTTTGCAGCCCCGGCGACCTGAGCCGCTGGAGCCGGGCGGCCTGTGGTGGTCTAATCATCATTGCGGTATTAAGTTGTGACTGAATCAAATCAGCCTCGCCGGGTGAAATCTGCAATCCCGATTCGAGTTTTCGGAAGCGATTAAAAAGAGTCAGCCGCTGCACTTCCGAACTGATGCCGATGATGGCATTCGGCGCGTTGTGATACCTGCGGCGATGCTCAATAACATCGTCCAGCTTCATTCGTTTCAGGCTTTCCAGCGTGCCTCTTGCGTCATGGCCGCCTGGCCCATCGCCATAAACCATCTCTCTGAGAATCGTCTCAGCCCGAAATGATGGGTCGTCCAGATCCGCCTCAAGCTCGGTCATCGTCGTGCGAATCACCCGCGCGAATCGATCCGGCTCAAAACGGGTGCTCGTCATCAGCAGATAAACGCTTTCAAGCATGAAATTCAGCTCTTCTTCACGACCCTGAATCGCGAAGCCGCTCGCCCCACTCTCCAGCGTTACCCCGTCGCTTTCGAGGTATTCAACCAGCTTCTGACCAGTTTGCGGAACGACAATCTCTTCACACATGCGGGCCGTGATCATCGCCAACCCCGGAATGGCTTCTTCTACCCACCCGGTGCGCCAGCGAAGCTCAATAGCGGCCAGTCGCTGGCGATTGGTTCGCTCGCGAAGAAGCGTCATTCCATTGCCAAATTGATGAACTGTTGGTTTCTTGCCCGCGATTTTGAACTGACTCCTGTCACACGCATTTGTTGCCATCCGCGCAAAAGGCTGGGGAACTTCAGCCAAAGCTGATAAATCTAATGATTTCTGGGGCGCTGGATTATTGGTTGGCTGATTGTGACGTTTCGAGATGCGGCGTTTGGCAGGGAGTGTCCAGCCGCAGACCTTTTGAGACTCTTTCAGGCTGCTGATCACCTGAACGACACCGTCAGAATCAACTGTTTCTTCGCGAGCGATGACTTCGGCAATGTGGTGCCAGTCGTCACAAATAGCCCAGGTGCCAAGAGTTGTGGCAAGATTTGCGGAGAATTGTCGCGACCATCGGGCCGATGCGGATCGGGCTCGGCCCACGCGCCTGAGTTCGTCCGGCGTTGGTCCTTCAAAGGCAAGCTGCTGAATGGTTTCCAGAATGGCGGCTTCGGCGGCTTCATGGCTTGAGCCCGGATTCAGCTCGATATCGACCGCAAGATAGCCGCCCTGACGCTCATCAGAGAGCGAAATTCCAACAAATGCGGCAATCTGAAGCTCTTCAACCAGTTTTTGCCAGAGCCGGGAAGAACGGCCCTGCCCAAGGATAGAGGCCGCAGTCGGCCAGGCTTTCGAAGCCTGATCAAAAGGCCCGGGGGCAGGCCAGATGAGAACGCCTCTGGGCACAATTTCTTCGGTTTCGCTGATGATTTTGCGGCCGTCAAAATGGGTTTGCCGTGGCGGATCGATCGGCCGGTTCATCATGGCCGATGGCTGATCAGGAATTTGGCCAAAATACTTTTCTGCCAGCTTCAGGCATTGTTTTTCGCTGCTGAAATCGCCGGTTATCACGATCACGGCATTGGCAGGGCGAATCACGTGGTCATAGTGAGTTTTCAGGTCGGCCTGAGAGATAGCCCGGATTGATTCAGCTGTGCCAATGACAGGGAATTGATAGGGATGATCGTGGTAGATCTCGGCCATCATGCGATTCATCAGCTCGTCAAAAGGCTGTTCGCGGTAACGGGCTTCCTCTTCAAGAATGATACTTCGTTCCAGCTCAATTGATTGCCTGCTCAGAATGGCTCCAGTCATTCGGTCGGCCTCAATGGCGAAGGCCAGCGGCAATCCTTCTCGCGGCAGCTGACACCAGAAATGACAGTAATCAGCACCAGTTTCTGCATTATGCTGTGCAGATGCCTTAAACATGACCTGATCAATCTGGCCGTTTTGCAACTGCGTTGTGCCGTCGTAGAGCATGTGCTCGAGAAAATGACTCAGCCCCGGTCGGCCGGGCGGATCAATCGAAGAACCACCTGCGTAATAAATGTCAAAAACGACTGAACCAAGGCCCTTTTTCTTCAGCGTCAGCAATTTCAGGCCGTTATCAAGCTGATATTCCCTGACCTGATCAAGGATGTCCGACCAGTCGTTGGGCAGTGTCGGTTTCACGTTGTTCGTCTGATGATCAGCCGTATTGCCGGTTTTGGGTGTGAGCTTGCCCACGAAGGTGGCCGCTCATTTTTCACCAATCCTTAAAATCCGAATGACTGCATGTTTATTGATGATTTATGCGATGCATCCGGGCATGGCACTCTTGCCATTTCGCTCTTTAACCTTCACAATATGAAAAGAAACCAATTTTGACCATTGCAAATGGGTGAGTTTTGCCTCCTTTTGCCATCGGCTTTGAAGTGGCTTTCGCAGAAAATTGAGGGTTTCAGGTGAGCCGGGGGGGACCCTGGCAATGGTGGCTTGCGAACCTGGTCAGGACGGGAACGGAGCAGCCATAAACATCGCCATCATGTGCTTGGGAGCACCTCCCCGGCTCACCCGCAACCCTTAAGGGACTCGGTTGTTACAAAAAAAATCAGGGCAGACTTCCGGCTGAAATGGATCGCCAGTCTGCCAATTCATGGCAAGTGTCGCTTTTGAGGCGTAAAGGTCGTGAGCGATCAGGGAAAAGAGCGGCCTGGGCAGGGTTTCGGCTCGACTTCCTATCAAGTCGTGGCGCGGCGATATCGTCCGCAATCGCTCGACGACGTCGTCGGTCAGGATCACGTCGTTTCCGCCATTCGCAATGCCATTCGCTTAAATCGCATTACCCATGCCTATCTCTTCACCGGCACGCGTGGTGTGGGCAAAACCAGCATGGCCCGGATTTTTGCCAAGTGTCTGAACTGCGAAAAAGGGCCGACCGATAAGCCCTGCAATCAGTGCGATATCTGCCACGCCATTTCTGTTGGCCAGGATGTTGACGTCATCGAAATCGACGGTGCCAGCAATAATGGCGTCGAGGCCGTGCGCGAGCTCCGGGCCAATGTCAGCCTTCGGCCCAGCCGGGCCCGCTTCAAAATCTATTACATTGACGAAGTGCACATGCTCTCAACAGGGGCCTTCAATGCCCTGCTCAAAACGCTGGAAGAGCCGCCTGAGCACGTCAAATTCCTCTTCGCCACGACCGAATCGCACAAAATTCCGATTACCGTCCTCTCCCGCTGTCAGCGGTTTGACTTCGCCGGCATCAGCCCCGAATCAATCGTCAAAACGCTCGCAGAGATCTGCCAGAAAGAAGGGGTGGACGTCGAGCCCGACGCCCTCTGGACTGTTGCCCGCCGCGCAGGTGGCTCGATGCGCGATGCCCAGAGCCTGCTTGAACGCCTGCTGGTGCATACAGAAGGCCGCCTGAGCGACGACCAGACCCGCGAAATTCTGGGCCTGGCCAGCGACGACCGAATGCTTGAAATCCTGGAATCAGTTGTCGCCCACGACCTGGCTTCTGTGCTTTTACATGTGGAATCGGCCGTGAATGTGGGGGTGCAGCCGGGCGACCTCGTTAGCGGCCTGCTTGAGCTCTTGCGAGACGCCATGGTGCAGGCCGCCGGCTCAACCACGCCGCTGATTGCCGTGGGTTCCCGGCAGAAACCGCGATTGGAATCGCTGAGCCGCGACTGGGGCCTGGAATCGATCCTCGCCGCCATGCAGATTCTGGCCGAAACCAGAGCCAAAATGAAGGGAAATCCGCAGGGCCGCCTGCTGGCCGAGCTGGGGCTGGCCCGCGTGACTCGCCTTGACCGCCTGGCAGACCTGGCCGATATTGTCGCCCGCATCAAAACCGGCGGTGCCCCGACTGTTTCGCCCTCCAGGCCTTCAGGCAATACAGGTACAAGTGTCACCACCCAGCGCATCAGTGCGGCGCCCTCTCGTTCAGCCCCGG
>JBILGL010000332.1:0-5278 GCA_044351075.1 Isosphaeraceae bacterium
ATCCAATCGAACAGTGACTGTTTTGAGCGACCTGAATGGAAATATCTCTGTGCCTGTGTGGGCTGGCAGCGAACCAGGCGCGTTTCAGGTGAATATTACGCAGGCTGACGACAGCAGTGTTTACAGCTATCCCTACATGGGTGTGGTGGGGCTGGCTGTGCAGCGATACTCTGTCAGTCGGTCGTATGTAAGATATCTTGATATTGTGCTGAATCAGGCTGATCTTTCATCGCTGGGTTCATCGCGGGCGAATTTCCTCTCGAATTTCACCATGGCGCGGACGCGAAGTGCTGGAATGATAGGAGGTGCAGCGATCGCTGATCCAATCGAATATCTTTCAAATGCGACGATTTATCACACGCCCGTCGGATTTACATTAGATTTTGGTGCAGGTGGTTTGGGAAATCAGCCGGCAACGGCCACTTATGACGGTGTCTTTGAATTGGCGAAGAAGTCAAATTCAAACTTGACTCTGGTCAATTCCTACACCTTCCATCGGCTGCTGGGCGATGCCAATGGCGATGGCGTAGTCAGTGCCCTTGATACCAACCTGATTCAGTCTGTGCTGACTTCGCCTGCCTGGCGATATCAGAATTCAGCCAATCAGACTTTTGTGAATGGAAATATGGCCCAGACGAGTACGATACCAATCGCGACTTATCAATGGGTGGGCGACCTCAATGGTGATGGCAAGATCAATGTGCTTGATCTGAACATCTCTACCTTCCAGCGCGGGCGTCGCGTCAATTACACGCGCCGGAATACCTGATTGGCAATAAGCGATATTCAATCAGACGCTTAACTGCCGACGAATTGAAGGGCGAAGAGATCGGCTTCCTGCATGACAAATCGCAGTCTCACTGGCTTACCTGCCAGGGAAGCCAGCGAGCTGTTTTTCTTCCACGTTGCATTCTGGTCGATAGCGTCGCCCACGATCTGGTTTGATTTCTCGAGCTCGAATCCGGGCAGGGGCTTGCCATCGTGCGATTGCATTTCGACCCGAATGCGGCCACCGGCACTTGTGGCACAATTCAGAGACAACCGGTTTCCTTTAAAAATCAAGGGTTTGGTGATCATTTCGGCTTCGTCGGCACCGGCATTGACGGAGGCAAAACCATCTGTACGAAGCGTGTATCGGATATTTCCTCTGGGCCTGTGGGCACGATATTCCATGCCGCGTAGTTAGAACGATTGCCCCAGAGGCTTTTATCAAGACCTGGGCGAATGAAAGCTTCGCGGAAGGTGCGATCAAATTTGGATGGCCCGCGGGCCGTCATAAACATGACATCTGTACTCTCGCCCCTCTCCGGAAAAAATCGGGTGGGTGTGGCAATGTAAATATGAGGTGCCCTGAAATAGGGATGTGTCAATGTGGTATAGATATGCTCGCCGGGAAAATTCGGCCGCATTGGTACGGGCTCTGTCCAATTAATGTAATCGGTGGAAGTCGTGCGGCAGACGGATCGCCATTTTTTATCGAGAAAATGGCGGAAATAGCAGACGTAGCAATTTTCAGTTTCTGACCAGAATGAAACATTCTGAGAATCAAATGCATATTCTTTGGTATAGCTGATCACCGGCTTGTTCTGAAGCTTTTTCCAGTGAATGCCATCAGCCGACACAAATGCAAACAGCATACTTTTCACGGTGCCGGCCAGAGCCTTGAAACGCTGGTCGGCAGGCACTCCGGGGCGTTTGTCGATCATTGGGGCAAAATTATGGCAAAACGGTGGCTCGTGCAAAATGACATTATTGCTTTTTGAGCCATCAATCTCGAACAAACCAAGGTTGGGCCATGTCCAGTTGATGCCATCGTGGCTTTCGCAGTAGCGGGTGACTTCGGGGGCGTCGCCATCGCGTTTGGCGCCTCGGCCATCGCGCGTGTATAGGCGATAAAGTGGGCCGTCCTTAATCACGGTGCCATATTCCATATTGTTGCCGGGAAGGCTCGATGCCGGGGCCGGCAGGGGCGAATGCAACTTCAGTTGTGTGCCTCGTAATGCATCAATCAGAAAATGATCGATGAATAATTCGCGACGGCTGCCAATTTCCAGAGGCGAAGCTTGATCCGGTGCCGCAGCGGCAACGCGGCATGAGCCTGAAAATACCGAAGCGGAGACGGAAGCGGCCTGCGCCGCCTGAAGGAGTTGCCTGCGATTCATCGTTTTGACTTTCACTCAATCGGTTGAGCCATACTGGCACAGGCGGCCATTGCGGCCGCTGTTTGACGATTGTTAAATATTAACAGAATCAATTAAGGCTGAAGCGAATTTTTCTGGAATTTTTCAGGCCGAAGGGATCTTTCAGGAATGAGCTGTGGCAGTCGCCGCAAAGGTTGTATTGCGAGCTTGATTCATTTGAGCAGGTGTCTTCGCCTTCGCAGGACATAATCAGCTTGGTCATCATTTCCAGCGGATCGGTATCCTTATCAGGCAAGACCGGCTTGAGCTTGTTTTCGGCTTCCGAAACATCGAAACGGATAACAAAAAGTGTTTCTACGAGATCGTTTATTTTTCGCCCGCAAAGGCAGCAATGGCAATATGACATGTGGCAGATTCCCGCATCAGAATAGACGCGTAACGATCAATGACGATCAACTCATTTCATTGATCTTAACGCGATAGAGAGGTGATTGAAAAGTCCCTTTGATTTTTTTTGAAGAGGGCCGAACCGGCCGGCACGATGGCAACGCTGACCATTAGCCCGAAGGCCGAGAGAAAAAGCGATAGATTCCATTGAAAGGGCCGGTATCTGGCCTTGATTCGTTGCCCGGCGAGAGCGGCGGGATAATTGATTCGGATGAATCCGGTTTTCTCATCCATGACGATCTCAAGCCCAGTCCCGTCTTCTGCCGTGGCACTCCAGCCCCGCGCGAAGCTCTCTCGAAAAAACAGGCTGCCGCCGCCTGTGCCCCTCTTGATACGAAGCTCGAGCGTCCCAGGTTCATCGCGAATCATCTGATCGACTTCACCTTCAATGCGTGGCACGCCCGGCCACCTGCCCAGCCAGAGCCCTGGAAGTATCTCCGAAACCTGCGAAAAAAGCCCTTCCGGCGGTTTGGTTCGCCCAATCACACCCGATACACCAGCGTTTTTGAGCAGATCAGAAATCGTCGCCACATCCTTCCAGCCGATGTCGATCCGGCTCGTCCGGTCGCCCGATTTTCGTTTCTGGATGAGCGGCTCCAGCGGCTTTAACGATGCATTCAATTCAATTGAGTCATAATTGCGCAAGTCCTTTAAGCCTAAACTCATCAGTTGATTGGGCGGCAATGCCTCAGCCGTTGCCAGCAAACGTGTTTCAAGCCCTCGCAAAGCATCGGTGGATGCGATCGAAGTCAACTGTTTGTGTAATTGCGATTGCATGATTGCATCAAGCCATCGTCTCTCGGAATGGGGATTATAGCCCCATCCAAAATGAGTCAGTTCTATCAGCCAAAGTATTGCAAATGAAGCTGTCAGGCGTTTGGACGAGGAACCGGCACCAGCTATTATCAGAACAACTAAAAGGCAAAACACTGCCCGACCTGCCATATAAGCAGGCCATGCGTGCGTAATTGCATGGATTTGTGATTTCACACGCTGGGCGACGATCAGTTCTTTTTCAGGGCCTGGCTCGACACTTTTTTCGTAGTGGCTGACGGCTTTTGCTTCGATTCGGCTGATAAAAATCTGAGGCAGCATAGCACCCACTAAATGCAGGCCTGCTATGATGATCAGGCTTCGTTTCAGCCAAAGGGGAAACTTTCGTGAAACTTGATCGCAAGCCATTCGATCAAGCCCGATGCCTGCCAGCATGACGCCTGAAATTGCCATGCCGACGAGAAATCGGCGAGGGTCAATGGCATTCAAAATCGGCAGGTGTGGCCAGAGCCAAACCAGTGGCGGCAACCGATAGCCAATGAAGAAGCAGGCAAGATAAATCCCGATAAGCCATTTTGATGTAATTACTTGTGATCGATTTTCTAATTGGCTTGGAAAAATGGTCGCTGCGATGAAAATCAGGCCACAAAGGCCGACAAAGCCCGTCGCCGCCTCGTTGGCATTACCAGCACCCACTGACTTGTGAATATTGGCATCGCCTTGACGCTCGCTCCCATAAATAAAAGGCGAAACGAGGCAGGGCAGATCAGCCCAGCGCGGTTTTGCTCCACGGCCTCCGGTAGAATGTTCCGCAACACGATCTGCAAGTATCGGGCTCTCCTGAAGGTAGCCCCAGAGGCTCAGCCAGGCCGGTGCAGCAATTAAAACACCACAGCACAAAGCACTTAAATGAATAATCAGGGCTGAAAAAGTAGAATGTCCCCTTTTTTGTGTGAGTAGTGATAAACAGGTGATAAGTATAGCGACTGCTGCGACTTGAATATTTCCAGCGGCGATGATCCATGCGGTCAATAGTGAGCTGGCGGCCCATCGGCTTGCTGAAAATCGCTGGTTGAGCCGCAGAAACGACCATAAAAGCCAGGGGAAAATGGCCCCGGTGGCGACAAGTGGATAAAGCCGCCATAGCGTAAAATAACCGGTCAGGTTGATTGCCAGTGGGCAGAAAATGCGGGCGAAGGGGCCGAGGTAAAGCGATCGGGCCAAAAGGTAGGTGCCGAAGCCTGCGAAGATAAATCGCACAAACGACTCAGCCGACCAGGCCCAGGGCAGGGGGAATTGCAGAAAAAAGAGATGAAGTGGATCAAAAAGTCGGCTCTGGCCATTGGCGGCGAATGGGGCACCTGCGCCTGAAAGGCTTGTCCAGAAGGGGAATCGACCAGCGGCAAGCTCCTGCTGAATCCAGAGATCCCACGGTTGAAACTGAAGAATCGGGTCGATCAGCAGCCGATTAGACGGTTCATCAGTGGGCGAACCAGCGAATTCAACCTGACGACCGACGATATCCATCGGCGAAAAGATATAAAGTGAAGGAAACAATAGGCTTGGCCAGTGAAAGGCCAGGCTTAGCAGCGTCAGCAGCAAAGCCACCAGCGGGGCTTCAAGCCGTGTTGGTTTGGTGTCGTCAGGTTGTTGGCCCGTTTCGACTTCCATGAATCGGTTGCCGTTCTGGTCGGTGCTGCATCCGTGCGATTTTTATCTTCTTTCATCAAAACTAAAATTGGGAATTTGTCCAGATCTCTTCCTGTTTCGTTGGCCAAAATTAAGCATTTAAA
This sequence comes from Isosphaeraceae bacterium, assembly GCA_044351075.1. Taxonomy (GTDB): domain Bacteria; phylum Planctomycetota; class Planctomycetia; order Isosphaerales; family Isosphaeraceae; genus QWQI01. The sequence continues at coordinate 5,156 of JBILGL010000332.1, forward strand.
GTCCGCTGCCAGATGAGTGAAAGATATCACCGACCCAGCCATTCTGCTGCAGCAGATCATCCATTTGCTGAGCGGCTCTGGGGTCGAAGTATTCCGGCCTCTGCTGCACAAGTTGAAGTTCGT
>JBILGL010000027.1:0-16499 GCA_044351075.1 Isosphaeraceae bacterium
ATCCGGGAATCGATCTATCAGGTTATTTCGTGCAGCGTCCACTGCCGATGAATAATCAAGTGCGATAAACTGTGAGCCTTTTGAAGCGGCAATTTCCGCGAAACGCCCGCTGCCGCAGCCAGCATCAAGCACCCATTTCCCCTTCAGTTCGGCTTCGGTCCAAGTTGTTTCCGACTCAAATCTCTGCTTGGAATAATCCGCACCATTTGCGCTATCAAGCTGAACCTTCGAGAACTTATTCCATTGCATTCCAAATGAATCGGTGTATCCATCCATGGCTACAAAACGGATAATACCGTTACGGATCGGATAAGACTTTCCCGTTATTTTTGAAATCAGCCTGCCTTCAATCACTTCATTACCATGAACCGATGTCGCTTCTAATTCGAGTTCGGCAAAAGTGCCTGGTTCACGCAATACTTCTAGGATTTTAGGATTCATCTGTTTCTTCTCTTCGGCTTTAGGTTTATCGGAATAATTTTATCGATGTGGATGTTATTTGAATAGTACAGAAAAAGACAGAAGCCAGCCTGTTTCATTCTGTCAGCAAATTCAAGCAACGGTTGGTGTAAACTGGCATCTTGGCTCAGTTCGTGATGAACAACCACGTCATTACTTCACTCATCCATGAAATGAGCATGCTTGCAGAATCATTCAAATTCGAATGAATAATTCCCTGAGCTTTTCAACCAAGTTCTCCGTGCCTGTGTAATGCACAGCATGAAGGCCGGCAGCGCGGGCTCCTTCGATATTTTCCGCCATGTCGTCGATAAATACGCACTCGTCAGGCCGCGAACCAGCCACCGTGTGGCATCGCTCATAAAAGAGCCGGGCGGGCTTCATGGCCCCCACTTCATGCGACATGACCAGCGCATCAAAACGGTCAAGCAAGGCGGCAAACTGCCGCCGAAACTGCCGAGCATGCACAGCATTCGTATTTGACCCCAGCACCAGTCGATAGCCGTTATCTGCCAGTTTGTGTGCCAGGTCGTGCACAGGCTCATTGGCGGTAAAAATGTCGGCCCAGTCTTCCGCGATCTGCTGCACATTCTGTGGCAGTAGAAGTCGTTTTTTGAGTTCAGTAAAGAAGGAATTTTCATCGATCCGGCCGCTTTCCAGATCCATCAGCAGAGGATGGAAACCAAGCTCCATCGCCCGGGCCATGAGTTCGGCACCCGATAGACCCAGTGGCTGGCCAATGCGACCTGCGGCAATTTTGTAATCAAAGTGGGCAATCACGTTGCCAAAATCAAAAACAATCGTCGAAACCTGCATCAATCTCTACCTTTTCAGGGTATTTTCAGACTATGTTGATATTCGAAGATCCCAGAATCCTGACAATTTTGTCAAGATAAACAATCAGGAAATACGAGGAAGTGATTCAGGCCACTTGCCCGTTAAAGGCCTGAATGGATATTCTTCAAATATTCGGCAGCCCGTCAATTGATCGGTCTTAAAGCGAACAGTGAACAGCACAGGGGAGGATAATCGGCCATGACCATGCCCGGCGACCGCATCAGCCAACTTCTGGAAGAGTTCAAGCGTTCTCGCGATGTGATGGTGGGCGAGCTCTCCAAAGTCGTGATCGGCCAGGGCGATGTGGTGGAACTACTGCTTGCTTCCATCTTTACTCGTGGCCATGTGCTGCTCGTCGGCGTGCCGGGGCTGGCCAAAACGCTGCTCGTAAGCTCGCTAGCCAAAATTCTGGATGTCAGCTTCAAGCGAATCCAGTTCACGCCAGACCTAATGCCCTCCGACATCACCGGCACCAACGTGCTGGAAGAGCCTGAATCAGGCAAGCGTGCGTTCCGATTCATTCAGGGCCCACTTTTTGCCAATATCATTCTGGCTGACGAAATTAACCGAACTCCGCCCAAAACGCAGGCGGCCCTGCTTCAGGCCATGCAGGAACGTGAAGTGACCGTGGGGCAGGATACCATGAAATTGCCCGAGCCGTTTTTTGTAATCGCCACGCAGAACCCAATTGAGCAGGAAGGCACCTACCCGCTGCCGGAAGCCCAGCTTGACCGCTTTATGTTTGACGTGCGGGTCGGGTATCCGACACTTGAAGAAGAGGAAAAGATCCTCACCACCACCACACGGGGCGAAACGCACGAGCTGTCGAAAGTGCTTTCAGGCCGAGCGATTGTGAACCTTCAAAAGCTGGTGACGAGCGTGCCGGTTTCTGATTATGCCGTGAAATATGTCGCACGACTGGTGCGTGCCACACGACCTGCCGACCCCTCGGCCCCGGCTTTCATTAAAGAGATGGTTGATAATGGGGCTGGCCCGCGGGCCGGGCAGAATCTGATTCTCGGGGCCAAGGCCATGGCCGCCATGGATGGCCGATACAGCGTCTCGCTGGACGATGTTCGTAAAGTGGCAATCCCCGTGCTGCGGCATCGCGTCATGACGAACTTTCAGGCGCAGGCGGAAGGGCAATCGTCAGATAGTATCGTGGCCCGACTGGTTCGTGAAATTCCTGAGCCGGAAGTGCCGAAGTATGAACAGCGGAAGGCTTGAGTGGAAAAATAACCGTGTGGTTTTGATGGCTTTCCCGAGCAATCGGCGAGCTGGTTTTTGATCCCCCCCAACGAACGACAGCCGTGGCCAACCCCGCTGAAAAATTTCTGAAGCCTGAAGTCATTCGCAATGTGTCGCGGCTCGACCTTCGAGCCAAATTCATTGTCGAAGGCTTCCTCTCGGGCCTGCATGCCAGCCCGTTTCACGGCTTTTCGGTCGAATTCAGTGAGCATCGCAAATACACGCCTGGCGATAACATCTCTGACATTGACTGGAGTGTATTTGCCAAGACCGATCGCTTTTACGTCAAGCGTTTTCAGGCCGAGACGAACCTGACCGGCTATCTGCTGATGGATCTCTCGGCCTCAATGGGATATACATACCGGCAGGATCTGACAAAATTCGAATATGCCATCAGCCTGGCTGCAGCACTTGGCTATCTGATGGTGCAGCAGCAGGACCCGGTCGGCCTGATCGCATTCGACGAAAAAGTGCGAGAAAGCCTGCCGCCGCGCAGCCGCAAGGCTCATCTGGCCAATATTCTTTCGGTGCTGGCTCGGCTTTCGCCGTCTGGAAAAACAGATTTGCCGGCATCGATCCGACAAGTGGCCCAGATGGTGCGTCATCGCAGCCTTGTCATGATCTTTTCCGACCTTCTGGTTGACCCTGAACCGCTACTGCGGGCAGTGCATCGGCTGAGGCATAGTGGGCACGAAGTGATTGTGTTTCACATTCTGGATGAAGCCGAGGCGGTTTTCCCGTTTGATGGTGTGGTTGAGCTGGAAGACCCTGAAACAGGCGAGATGCTGACAGTGGACGCCCTTGGCGTGAAGGCTGACTATCTTGAACAGGTGGCCGAATTTCAGAACCAGTACAAGCGTGATTTCTTCCGGGCTCGGGTCGATTATGTGCCGCTGCACACTGGCATGCCATTTGACAAAGCTCTGATGGGCTACCTTCTGAGCCGCCAACGCAAGGGATAAGGTTTTTCCGGCTTTTTCACGATTTCTTCAGGTGGGGCGATGAATCTTTCAGTGGTGCATTTGGGTTTGGTTGCAGGAATGGCGCTGGCGGCCATTCCGGTGATCATTCACATGGTGATGCGCCAGAAGCCAAAGCACATCATTTTCCCGGCACTTCGGCTTTTGAAAGCTCGCCAGAAGCAAACGACCCGCCGCCTGCGCATTCGCCAGTGGGCCCTGTTGGCCAGCCGCATGGCGATCATCTGCCTGATGGCCCTTTGCCTTGCCCGACCTGCCTGCAATACCACCGCTCCGCTGGGCGAATCAAACGTGCCTTCGGCCATTGCGATTGTGGTTGACACCTCACTTTCAATGCAGTGGACGGACGCCCGCAACCGCGATCGACTGACAGAAGCCAAAAGCCTGGCGACGAACGTCGTCAAAGAAACGCCAATTTCCAGCCAGATTTTTTTGATTGATTCTGCCGAGCCGGTGGAAACGCCGGCCATGTCGCCCGCCAGTGCAGAATCTCGCATCAAATCGCTGGCATTAAAGCCTGGCAACAGGCCCCTGAATTCCTCGATTGAGGCAGCTTATCGCAGCGTGATGAAGTCTGACCGCCCCCGGCGCGAGATTTACGTCCTGACCGACCTGACAACCAATTCGCTTGAGTTTGAAAAACCGGTCGAGCGTGCCCGCAACGCCGATGCTGAGAAAGATAAATCAGCACCGATTCAGCTCTATGTGCTTCGTCTTAACCCGCCGGAACCAACAAATTCAGGCATACGAAAACTGGAATTTGATGCATCGGCCGCAGTGGTCGGCGAGCCAATCGATATTAAATTTGAAGTGACCAACACAGGCCCGGCCACGACACGCGTCATTGAGCTCTGGCTCGATGGCCGCAAGCGTGAGCAAAAAGCTGTTGAGCTATCGGCCAATGCCGATCAGGAGATCATCCTGCGCACTCCGCCTCTCGACGCCGGCCGCGACGGACTTCATCAGGGCGAAATCCGGATTCGCGACGACGATCCGATGCCGTTTGACAATATAGCCTACTTCACATTAAATGTGCGGCCACCAGTGCGCGTGCTGGTGGTGACTGATCTTGAGCAGGATGCTCTTTTTCTGGCTGAGGCCCTTGACCCTGCCAGGGGTGCCCGAGGTGGCGATACGCTGGGCGTTTCCCGCCCATTTCGTGTGGACATTGCAAGAGTTGGCCAGCTTCCAGACAAATTAAAAGGTGAAAATCGCCCACAGGCCGTGATTATTAATAACGTTGCCACGATTCCCGAACCGGTTTGGACTCAGCTTAACCTGGCTGTTCGATCTGGCATGGGACTCGCCGTGGCTCTGGGCGACCGCACTAAAACCGATAGCTTCAGCAGCCCATCAGCCCGCCAATTATTGCCGGCAGATGCCGTGGCTCGCGTGGACACCAATCCGGGTCAGCCTCTCGGCCTGACAAGCCCCGACGCCGGCCACCCGATTTTTTCGCAATATGCCGAAGAGCTGAGAACAGAGCTCGGCACTGTGCCTGTTTTTCGCTATGAAAAAGTGGCAAGAGCCGAATCGGGCACTCGTGAGCTACTGAAAACGACCGATGGAGCCAGTGCGCTGGTGGAACGAGTTTTTGATAAAACCGTGCCGGGCCGAGTGCTTTTATGGTCGATTCCTCTGGCGCGTCGTCCATCATCAACCGACCCCGCCGCCTGGAGTGATTTTCCGAGGTCATGGTCGTTTGTGCAAGTCACCAATCGCATGGCAGCCTATCTGGCTGATTCCGCGGAAGACACCAGTGTTATTGAAGCTGGTCGCGATATTTCTCTCGGTTTCGATCCCATTCGCGGCTTCAATGCGGCACTTGTCAAAGGGCCGGGCGACCGCCCCGGCGAACGCCGCGTGATTGAAGCTGCTGACACACGCCTGATCGTTTCAAACGCTGATGCCCTTGGCCACTGGGGCGTGGGTTTCACGGGCCCGAACAATGTGGCACAGGCCAGCGGATTCAGCGTTAACCCACCAGCCGCTGAAAGCCAGATACGCACACTTACACCAGAGCAGCTCGACCAGACATTTGGAAAAGGCGGCTATGCCCTGGCTCAGGACACAGCCACCCTTGAAAAAGCCGTTGGGCTGGCTCGCGTGGGTGTTGAATTTTTCCCCTGGCTTATGCTGCTACTTTTATTGATCCTGACACTTGAGAATTATCTGGCGAACCGGTTTTATCGAGAAGAGCCCGCAGTTGTGCCCGCGATGACAACACAGGGGGGCCGGGCATGACAATCTCCCTTTCACCGGCTGGTGGCTGGATTTTGTGGTCGCTAACTGCGATTGTTGTCGTTGTTCTTTCATGGTTGGCCTATCGTCATCGGCTTCGGCCGGAAAGTCCGTTTCGCCGCCCGGCCCGAATCGGTTTTACGCTTCGCCTGCTTACTCTTGCCGCCACATTGTTCGCGGCTTTAAGGCCTTCGATCATCCTTACTGTTAAACGCGAACAACCGGCACTGATGTTGTTTCAGGTTGACAACAGTCGCAGCATGAGTCTTTCTGACGAAGCCGCAGGGCGTTCCCGCTGGGATTTAGCTACGGAATTACTGACAAAAGTCGATGAATCTGTAAAGCAGATCGGCCCGCCACTTGAAGCTTCGTTTCAATCTTTCAGCGCCACGGTGGGCGACTACAACATTGCTAAACCACCAAAGCCTGATGGCAGTGAAACAGCAATCGGCAATGCCCTTGGCGATGGCCCCGCCCGGCTTGGTGGGGGGCGAGTGGCAGCCGTTTATTTGCTCTCAGACGGGGCCAATACCAGTGGCCCGCCACCATTGGCCGCTGCACAGAAGCTGAAGGCTCTCCGCGTGCCGGTGAATGTGGTTGCTTTTGGGTCGGCCGCGCCGGGCGATGGCCCCCGTGATATTGCTGTGAAAGATATGATCGCCGGGCCAACTGTGTTTGTCAAAAACCAGCTTCAGGTACGTGCGACTGTCACTTCACGAGGTTTCGCAGGCAAGCCGCTCACCGCCCAGCTTTTCGAGGAAGGGCGAGCGGAGCCAGTGGCGAGTACCCAGTTTGCCGCGCCGGAAAATGGCAAGCCATTTCAACTTAACAATCTCGCCTATATTCCGGAAAAACCGGGTGAAACCCGACTGACGCTGAAAATCACACCGCAGGAAGGCGAACTGACGACAACGAACAACGAAACGGGGACGTATGTCAACGTGCTCAAGGGTGGCCTGAATGTGCTTTATGTGCAGGGACCGGCATTTTCCTGGGAATATCGGTTTCTGGCGAGAGCACTTGATGCGTCGCCTGATATTCGGGTTGATCTGGTCGTTCTGCGTAAGCCGGCATCGCTCTCGGAAGGTGATTTGGATGAAACACTGCTCGATCAGGGCAAGTATGACGTTTATATTCTAGATGCGCCTGCTTCAGTGCTTACGCCGGGGCAGATCCAGAAAATCTCGACAAATGTCGAGCGAGGTTCAGGCTTGATCATGCTTGGCGGTCGATTGAGCTATTCTGGTGGTGGCTGGGCCCGGTCGCCTCTGGCGAATATCCTGCCAGTGGAGATTCCCGATGCTGCTGTGGCCAACGAGCCGGAGGGCGGCCTGAAGATTATTCCAACGAATGCCGCTTCAGAGAGTTTTGTCACGCGGATTTCGCCACAGGCGGAGGAATCAGTGACTCTTTGGCAGAACTTGCCGCCGATTCCGGGGGCACACGAGCTGGGCAGAGTCAAGCCAAATGCAGCAATTCTGCTGGAAACTTCAGATAAAAAGCCGCTGCTGGTCTCGCAGGATCTAGGCCGTGGGCGTAGTCTGGCATTTGGTGGTGAGACGTGGGTCTGGCCCCGCGGCAGCATCAGTAATGAGAATGCGGCAACCGCACACCGCCGATTCTGGCGACAGACGATCCTCTGGCTGGCACACAAAGAGAATCAAGATGAAAAGACGGTCGTTGTGACACTTGACAGGCGACTTGTGCCACAGAATGGGCGTCTCGAGTTTACAATTTCGGCCAAAAATGCCAAAGGCGAACCGATCCCGGGTGTGAGCTTTGAAACGACCGTCATCAAAAGCTTGGAGAGTCCTGCGCCAGTGGTCGTAACCCCTGACGAAGCCGCTGCCCCGCCTGCCGCCGAGCCGGTTGATGTTTTTGTGCAGGGTGCAGAGGCGAGGGGCGTCTATATTTCCAAGGGAAGCCGTGGCGAATACAAGGTCAATGTGGTGGCAAAGGTCAATGGGCAGGCGATTGGTGAAGATTCAGCCAGATTTCTAGTGAGCCAGGATGATCGGGAACTGGAGCCCCCCACAGCAGATCCTGATCTTCTGGCAGCAATCGCCAACACCACTGGCGGCAAAGTGCTGAAGCCGGAAGATCTTCTGAAAGAGCTAAAGTCGATTGATCTGCGACAATTCAGCGAATTTGAAAGTCAGGAAGAACGGCGACTTTGGGATAATTGGCCGATGCTGCTGATTTTTGTCGGACTCATCAGCCTGGAATGGGTCATCAGGCGAAAAAGTGGCATGGTCTGACCAAAGTTCAGACCATGCTTTCGACTCCATTGAAATTCATTGAGAAAATTTCATCATTTTTGGCATTAAGATAGGTTTAAACGTCGAAGGATTAATTTTTCCTAAAGACTGACAGTTATTGAACAACTTGGCTCTCAATTGATTCAAGAAGCCGTCTCAGGATGTCAGAATACCCTCCGAATGATGTGATGAAGTCTTGAAAAAGTGTCGTTTGATACTGTAATTTTAGTCTTGATTGAAGAGCTTTCAGAGCCGTTACATCAATTGGATTGATGTGGTTTGGCGATAAGCCAGGGCTCGATTCAATCGTCTCGGAAATTAACGAGGAGTAACATCGATGAGATCATTCGTACTGACCAGCCTGGTCTTCTGTGTAACAATGCTGTCACTGGGCTGTGGTGGCGAAGGCACCAAGCCAGCCGCTGCACCTGCCGCCCCCGCTGGCGCTCCTGCCGTTCCGGGCGATGCTGCTGGTGCACCTGGTGGCCCGGCTCCGACCAAGCCAGCCCCAGCCGCCAAGTAATTTGATCACTTTTGTGATCGAACCAACTTATCAAGGGAAGCATCGGAATCGGTGCTTCTTTTTTTTCATGAACCTTTTTTTGCAAAAACTTAATTGATTCATCCGCCTACCACCACCAATAATAAATGAATGAGTTGGTCCTGGACTCATTCAATGCCGGGTTCTCCCATAGAAGTCAGGAAAATTACGCCATGCGTCTTTCACTGCCAACGGTCTGCCGGCCCCTATTTTTCCTGATATTATTTGCAGTTACGAACCCGACTTCAGGCCAGGAACGGCTTGGTATGGAAGGCAAAACGCCCGTAGAACGTGGCAAAACCCTTTTCGACTGGGTCTGGGAACCGACCACCCTGCCCAGAATTGAAGGGCGAGCGGATGGTCTCGGGCCGATGTTTAACGCACGAAGCTGCGCGGAATGCCATCATCAGGGCGGTTCGGGCGGCTCCGGGTCAATCGATCATAATATTGATATCATCACCGCCAGGCCATTTTTCAGCGAGATTAACAATTTCAACGGCTATCAATTCAGTTATTCGTTTCGTTTTGTGAATGGGCGGTTTGAATATTCATTTGGTAATAATGTGCCGCAGAATCAGGGTAACCAAACAAAGAACAGGCGTCGCGAATCAACCAAAACGACTTCTTCAATCGACCCTGCCACTCTGGCACAGATACATGAAGGATTTCGACATTCGCCTTCTGTTGTACTCCATAAATTCAGCACTGATAAAACTTATCGTGACTATCGACGCCAGGTGCCCGGCCGACATGAAACCGTGCAGATTGATTTGGCTGAACGAAATACGCCTTCCCTCTTTGGCATCGGTTTAGTGGATAAAATTGACGATAAAGTGCTTCTTGCTCAGGCCGCAAAACAGCGAGAGCTTGGCCTTGGAGGCCGAGTGGCACGCACCGCTGACGGACGTATCGGTAAATTTGGCTGGAAATCACAAAAAGCGACGCTGCGAGAGTTTGTAGAAGAAGCAGCAGCTGGAGAACTGGGCCTGGAGAGTGGGCGAAAGCATCAGGGATCAGACCCACGCGGGCCAGTGGAACGAGGCCCTGGAATTGATTTGAGTCAGGATCAGATTGATGCAATGACGGCTTATGTCGCTACCCTGCCACGACCGTCAAACATTCCATCTGATAGCCGTACAGGCCAGCGGCTCTTTCGTGAGCTGGATTGCGCCAAGTGCCATGTGCCGAAGCTCGGCGAAATTGAGAATTTTTTCAGCGACCTACTTTTACACGATATGAAGCCTGAAATCCGAGAAGCCGGTAATTATCTTGTTTTTGGTGTAGGTGAAGCTGCACCACCAGCAGCCCATAGCGAGTCTGCAAATAGCCCCGCTCGACCTAATGAATGGCGAACACCGCCCCTGTGGGGCATTGGCGTCACAGCCCCTTACATGCACGATGGGCGATCGCCGACTTTGGAATCGGCCATTTCAGAACACGGAGGAGAAGCCGAAAACTCAGCCGAGAAATTCAGCCGGTTAAGCGATGCCCAGAAAGTTCAGTTGATCAAATACCTGCAATCACTCTGACGAATAGCAGATTAAGGCAGAGGCTGTGGCACTGGCGGCGGTGGTGGTACTGTGCGAGGGCCCGGCAGTGGCTGGGTAATGGGTGGCTGGCCAGGCGGAGCGATATTTGGTCGCGGCACACGACCACCCAGCAGGCCATTGAAGAGCATATCAAGACTTGTCTCAACAGCACGGTTTTTGAGATTTTCGCCGAGCTGTTTCATGTTTGTATCAAACGCCGTTTTATCAACTTCCGGCTTATCAAGTGTGCCTCGAATTGGAATTTTGAATTCTTCCTGGCCCAGAAACGAACGAAAAAAAGGCGCATTTTGTAACAAGTTTGGTGTGATGGGCACCTGAACCAATAGATCCAGCTCTTTTTTGAATGAGACGGAGCCAGAGAAACTGAGTCTGGTTAAATTACCCACCGGGATAGTCAAACCATTTTGAACTACCCGATCGCCCAGAATTTCAAACTGAATCGGCTGATCAAGGGCAAATGTCGGCGGGGGTGGCAGGCCCACATTACTTGTCAGACCAACAAGCCAGGGGCCCGGGCCGAACCTGACATCTTCAAAGGCCATATCGCCTTTAATATCAAGCACTTTGGTTTTATCTGTGATCGGAATAATACCATCAGTGATTTTGGCTGAAATAAAACCATCGACTTTTGTCGCTGAAGCCAGTGCGGGGGCAGGATAAACCATGTATTTCTGGGAATTGATCGCATCAAGCGACATTCGTTCGAGCGTTGTTTTCGGCCCCAGTCGCACATAGAGCGGCTTGCCTTCCGACGACATCTCTACCATCGGTTCCAAATGCAGTTTGCCGTCATTAATCGTTGTGTCTATCGGAGCAATGACTAGTTTGCCCTTTTGCCAACCGGCATCGATTTTCATTTTACCAATGGCAATTCCGCCTGTTTTTATGCCTGATATTTCTGTGTCGAGTGAAGCCCGAATCTGGTCAAGATTCTTGCCGGAAAGCGGACCAGTGATTGCAAATGCCACTGGCGACATTTGCAATTCCAGCGGCTCACCTGTATTTGATTGCATTAATTCTTTTAATTTTGCAGAATCGACCGCGATATTTCCTGCCAGATCAACCGAAGAAGCATTGCCGCCTACATCCTCAGCCTTACCATTAATCGCCAGTGCAACTCCGGGAATTTCAATTTTTGTGTTTTTCAGTGAGAGATTCACTTTTGGCTCGATCGCTGCACGAATATCCGATTGCATTTGCAGTCGGTCGATCGATGTGACCATTTTCGGCAAATTCTCGGAATCACTCCAGCGTACATCGGCCCTGATTTTAGGAATGATATGATATTCGGCCGGTCCCTCGGTAATTTTCACTCGGCCAGTTGCCCATGCGGTTGCCCCCAGTCCCATGCCACTGCCGGCGAATGGCCAACGGTCAAATTCGGCGAGGATATCAACTGATTTATCTGTCCATCGCTCGATTTTACCCCGAATATTGAGCGAAAACTTTGATTTTCTTGCCCCTTCCGAGCTGGCATCAAGCTGAAAACTAAGCGGGGCAGGGGCTTTTGGCAGATTAATCAGCACTTCGGCATCGTTTGATACAAAGGGCTCGTTAAGCTGGGCGGCGTTAACCTTGAGTGTCGAACCACGAATGACGACGGCAAAATCCTTTTCTGCCTTGGGCGTAACAAGACTTCCTAATGCTCTTACCAGATTAATGGTTCCGTCATCCTCCCGACGGACATCAATCATGGCTTTTTCAAATGTCATTGTGCCCATATCGTCGGGGTCGCCGATGAGCTGGGCCAGCGTTCGGCTGAGAGTGACCTTCTCAGAATCAATGACGACCGTGCCGTCTTTATCCCTGAGTTGAAAACCGTGCATGACAAACGGTTTTTTCCAGGAAAATTCGAAGCGGTCAATTGAGAGCATCCCTGGGCTGACCATCGGAGCAACAGCGGCGACGAGCCTGGGCCTGATTTGCGGCGACGACAAAATCTGAGGCAGGGCGATCGTGACACCAGCAATCAAAGCCAGGATTCCACCAACAAAAATTCCCAGCAAGAGCAGAATCGGATGTCGCCGCCTTTTGGCAGGAGCCATGACCTGTTCCCCAATAAAACCGATCCAACGAGCGGGCGACTATAAAAATCAGCCGATTCGTTAAAATCCAATGATCCACTGAAATCTCTCTGTGAGATTTAACCGTTAAAGTTTATCATAAACTCAGAGAGAAAATCACCGGTGCCGCGATGTTAAGTCGGCGAAACACCGGCAAGTTTTTGAATCGAGGAAAGTCGAGCAAGATCAGTGGATGATCAACGGACGAACGCAGGGGTGCGAAGACATCTTTGCATTCTGATGGGGACGCTTTATTCATCGCAGGGTTGCTGGTGGCCAGGGCTCTCGATGCACTTGCGAAGCCTAGGAATAAGCCCTCGAGCGGCGGGTTGGATTTTCTCCACGCTGGCATTATCGTCGATTTTCTCGCCGATGATACATGGGCGACTGGCAGATCGCCGTATTCCTGCTGAACGTCTTCTTGCGATTACATTTACAGCTGGCTCAGCGTTGCTTTTTCTGGTGGCAGATTACGAAGGCCGAAACACGACCTTTCTCTTTGTCTTTTTCATGCTTTACTGGCTTCTGATCGCACCCGGCTATGGCATGATCAATGCGATTTCGATGCGGCATCTGGCAAATCCTCGCGAAGAATTTGGCGGTATTCGACTTTGGGGCACCGTTGGCTGGATGCTTGGCAGCTATCTTGTTGCATTTTCAATGGTTATGAGTAATACTGATGGTCTTGGCCTGCCGCAGATATTTTATGTAGGATCATTTCTTTCGTTGATGACGGTGCTGGCTACATTCCGAGTCGAGCCCTCACCGCCGATGGAGTCAAAAAAGAGTTCGTTTCTGGATGCACTGAAGACAGATCTTTTGCGACAGAAAGACTTTGTGGTTTATCTTGCCATCGGTTTCGGCGTATGCTGCACCACGCCGTTTGTATTTCAATTGATACCGGCGATGCTTGAGAAAGAAGGCCTGAGCAGGCCGCAAGTGATGAGCCTGATGACACTTGGGCAAATCCCTGAGATCTTGTCGCTCTGGCTTTTGCCATGGGTTATTCGTCGAGTCGGTTTCAGGGGGGCACTTTTTCTGGGCATTTTCAGCTGGGTGATACGATATGGTGTAATTGGGCTGGGGGCGAGTCTGACATGGACAATTCTTAGCATGCCGCTTCAGGGAATGGCGATTGGATTTTTTCTTGTAGGCGGTCAGGTTTTTGTGGATGAGAAAGCCCCAAGAGAAAGCCGGGCATCGCTTCAGTCACTGCAGATGGTGGTCTGTTCGGGGATGGGAAGCTTCGTGGGCAGCATACTGGCTGGCGAATGTCAGACACTATGGCCGTCAAATCCCGCAAATGTTTTTCTGGTGCCATGTATTATTGACGTCATACTCTGTATGATACTTCTAATAGCATTTCACCCGAACTCACAAAAAAAAGTCGAATCAATCATTCAAGCCTCTACAGACTGATCAGAAATTGGATAAGATAACCCTAGTGAAACCAATGGATTGTGTGATAAGAGCAAGGGCGGAGAGTAATCGTGAATGACTATCTCCGAATTATTACGCTGAACGATCGTGAAATTCCACTGATCGACCTTCAGCGTGCAGCCAATTATGGTGCAGTCTGGTCGGTTGATCTGCCGTCGAGCCATGGTAATTACCTGGCTGTTGGGCCAGTGGTGAATGCCAACGACTCAGTCTGGGCGACGATCGAGAGAAATCCTGTCGGGCCAGGAACTTTAGGCGCAGAAGAGTTGGCTGAATTTCTGGATTCCTTGGAAAATGGGGGTCCCCCATCTTCATCCCGCTGGCTGGCCGACTATTTCGAAAGTGCACGCGCCATCTATGCAATTCGCATCTATCCTGATGCGATGAAAGACGACCAGAAGGCATTTGAAACTGTTTTTAATGTTCGTACGATGGTTCACAGGATCGTTGGAGGGATTGGCCGCTGGGGAGATCTCGGCTACACCAATGAAAACGATCGACTCATCTGGAGCCCGCGAGAGCATCTCGTCTATGGATTGACTTCGGCGGCGATGCTCGATGAATTCACTGGTCGATGGACAGATATTGAGGTTGATCTGGAAAACCCGCACGAACTCAATGCCTTCATTGAGGGTCAGATTCTACCGATTATGCGAGACAGGGTGGAACGAAAAGGGAATTAAGCCAGTGGCTATTTCCCAATACAAAATCGGCTGAAGATACGATCGAGCATCTCTTCAGTCACGTCACGACCCATGATCAAATCCAGCGACTCCACTGCCTGACGCAGATCCATCGCCACCAGTTCATCGCCTCCATCCTCTGCAATTGTCTCAGCGGCATGGGTTAGTGCTGCACTGGCAGCCACCAGCGCGTCTCGTGCTCGGGCCCTTGTCGATTCCAGCAAGATGCCTGCCGATTCATCGGCATTAAGAGCTTCTACAATTTTTTGCCTGAGTATTTGAAGACCTTCACCGGAAAAAGTGCTGACAGGCAGCCTGTTGGGCTGAGGCTGGCTGAGAGAATTTTCACTTTCATTAGTCATCAAGTCAGATTTTGTCATGATTCGTATGACAGTAGCCTCTGGTGGATAATCCATAACAATTGACCACTGGCCAGGCTGATCGGCAGGTCGGCAATCGATGATCAAACGGGCGAGAAGTTGTTCTCGGCGGGCGAGCTGCTGCGAAGCGGCATCAAGACTATCTTTGGAATCAGCCAGACCAGCCGTGTCAACCAGAGTAAATAAAACGCCATCAGAGAGACTTACAGAGCCTTCAAGATAATCTCTGGTCGTGCCCTCGACTGGCGATACAAGTGATCGGCCATCGGTCGTCAGGGCATTAAAAAGGGCGCTTTTTCCAGCATTCGGCGGTCCGGCCAGAAGAACTCGGGGGCTTTGAATTGTATCTACGCGGCTGGCATATTGCTCATTCAGGGCTGAAATTGTGCGGGCAGCGCCTCGAAGCTCTTCGCCGGTAAGGTTGCGGGCTATGGGGCTAACATCGGCTTCTTCGACAAAGTCGAGCGTGGCTTCCAACCATGCCAATAAATCAAGCAGCCGATCACGCAACTTTGAAAGACGGCCGGCGAGACCGCCGGCGAGCTGATTCAGAGCCACTTCAAGCTGATTCTGACTGGTGGCCTGAAAGATACCGGCAATGGCTTCGGCACTGGTCAGATCAATCCGCCCAGAAAGAAAGGCGCGAAGGGAAAACTCACCTGGCTGGGCCATTCTTGCGCCAGCATTGAGCAGCGGAGTCATAAATAGCTCGGCTAATGCATTTGGCCCAGGCAAATGCAGCTCGATGAGTTCCTGGCCTGTATAACTTCTGCCTGATGGCCAGAATTGTAGTCTCAGGCAAGCTTGAACACCCGCAACAAGCTTCGTTTCAAATTGAAAAATTTCAGCAGAAACCGGAGGATGATCACCCAACGGTGAATGAAATAAGGATTGGCTGACCATCCAGGCCTGTGGACCGCTTATTCGAATGATCGAACGCAAAGATGGCCCGGGAGGGCTTGCTATGGCACAGATCGTATCAACAGCATCAAGATGCTTCATCTTGAACGATGGTCAGAAGTAAGCTTCCACTATTAGCAATCAGCGTTTGCCTTTATTCGGCTTGTTTTTGCCCTTGTTTTGTGCCTGATCCTTTTTTCGATTTTCATTCTGAATCGTCTTCTGCTTTTCAGCCTCAGCCAGAATTTCCTGCCATTTCGCACGCCAACCCGTGGGGGCATGGGAGCTCTCTTTTGAGCCGCTACCGGATGATTGTCCGGCAACCCGAGCCGATGTCGAAATGGTTGTTCCTGAATCGCCGGCCAGAACTGGCACTGGGCTATCTTTCACCAGCTTTGGCAACAAAAGTCGCTCGCCCAAAGCCCATAGACTTGAGGTAATGAAATAGAGACCAAGCCCCGACGGGACTTTGTAAAACATAAATGACATAAATACCATCATATAAGTGAAGACCTTCTGCTGCATCTCCGCCTCGGCATTTGCGGGCGGGGGAGAAAAGAGCTTCATTTGAAGATACATCAGCGAGACTGAGATAATCGGCAGCACATTGAAGTAGTCGCCCAGAAAGGGCACAGTTCCGGGAAATTGAAAAAGTGCATCAGGTGCGGCCAGATTATCAATATACAAAAACGGGGCATGACGCAGAGCTACGCTGTTATTAAGCGTCTGCCAGAGGCCCATAAATACCGGGAACTGAATCAGGGCGATCAGACAGCCGGAGAACGGATTAACTCCTGCCTGACGATAGAGCTCCATCGTTTCGCGGCCCTGGCGTTCACGATCGTCCTTATATTTTTCCTTAATTTCATTCATCCGAGGCGCCAGATCCTGCATCCTCTTCGATGTAATCGCCTGTTTA
>JBILGL010000333.1:0-5274 GCA_044351075.1 Isosphaeraceae bacterium
AACGTTTCAATGGCGCAGGAAGCTGTTGTCATTCGCACGCTTGACGACTTCGCCGCCTGCTCGCCTGATCAGCTCGAAATGCTCTTTGCTCAGGGCAATGCCACTGCGATTCCAACAGGTAAAGTGCGGGCAATACCTCTGGTTAATCCGGGCAAGCCACAGGCTCGCGTTGCATCCCGTGCCGGTCGAGTCGTCTTTTCCGGGAAAATCATTGCCAATGATGCTTCGCAGGCCACTAATGTCTTTTTTGGCATACCCATGGTCAGAGGGGTCTTTCGAGTCGGGCCAAGTGTGCGCGACGGCCGCCCGGCTATCATTCTTGATTACACTGGCACTTCCATTCTCTATCGTAATGCCCGTGATGAAATTCGAGAAATTTCGCCAGGACTGTTTCTGGGTTATGTTATGGACGTGCGTGATTCATCATCCCGGGCACGCCGCTGGTTCGCATTTGAGCCTGCGCGTTGAGTCTGAATTGAAAGAGCGTAGGACCGGCTGGATTTCCCACAACCTCATTGATAATTCGGTAAGGGAAACGTAGAACTGTAACAATCACCAGCGTCAAAAAATGGATCGATTGAATATTTTCAATTCACCGAAATTGATGACTGGACTGATCATAGGCTGACTTTCATCAATAACCCATCTTCTGATTGGTGGATTTGGAGAACTTTCAGAGCCAGTTGATCGTAATGAAAAGCACAGGGCTTGACCCCTTTGAAGAATGATGAGCAATCAATCGTCCTTGAATCGGGTCTCAGATTCAAAGTCGTTCAGAGAAACAGGATAAGACAATGAATTTAGAAATTCACACCGACTATGTAACGGTTGAGGAAACGTTCAGGGACTACATCGAGAACCACCTTGAACTTGCAACCAATCACCATGAAAACCAGGTCGGGCGTGTAACTGTTCATCTTATTGACACGAACAAGGGCAAGGGCGGTAGCAAGGATGTCTCCTGCAAAATCGTGGCGCATCTACTGAACCCTCATGCAGAAATAATCGCCGAAGGCCGTGATCACGACCCGATGGCCGCATTCAATGCCGCTAATCATAAATATGGCGCCCTGCTGAACAAGCGTATTGAGAAGACTCATAATCATCATCCGGATCGCGCCTATCACCACCATAACAACCCCGATTTGTAATTGATCTACGCCTGATAAGATTCCCGGCATCTGGCATCAGACCGGGAATCTCAGGTTTCTTTTTTTAATTGACAGAAATTGTTTTTCGCACAAAAATGCACTCTGATACATATTTTTGTATCAAATCAAACTTTGCCCCGGGCTGATTGTTTTTAGCTCGATTCTTTTGGGTAACCTTAGCCTCAGGATAGGTTTATATGGGCGTTTTTCAAGTTTTTCTGGACAAAAACGGTCAATTTCGCTGGCGAATGATGACGCTTGATGGCGAAGTGCTGGCCGTGAGTGAAGGCCATCCGAGCAAGGATCTTTGCCTCTATGCGCTGGAAACTGCAAGGCGGATGGCCGAAAAATCGACTATCGATGATCTGACACACAGCAGGCGTTAATTAATAAGACGGATAACGCCCGTTTTGACTCGATTCCAACTAATTCTACGAGACTCTTCCTGCCAGATTCAGGAGCCTGCAGGCGCCTGAATCTTGGGGAACAGTGGCTGTGGCTTGCCATCGGTCAGCTCGGCTGTCACACACCAATCCAGAGGCCGGGCATTGGCACCAGCAATCGACTCATATCGAACCGCCTGCCAATCCTCAATTTCCGAGAAGTTAAACGAGCTGTAAAACTTCTCGGCCGTGGCTGGAAGAAACGGTTTGATAAAGATTCCTGTTACCCGAATTGCATCGGCCAGATTTGCCAAAACGACCTTACATGCTTCAGGGTCTGTCTTAATCAGCTTGAATGGTTCGGTATTCTGTATATAACGATTAGCCGTATCAAGAACTTGCGACCAGATAAGCTGGAGCGACTGACTATATTCAAAACGGCCCATCATGCCGGAAAGTTCGGCCGCAAGTTGTGCCAGGTCAATGCCACTACGCCAGGCTGTCGGGTCAATTGATGCTGAACCTTCCAGCTTTCCTTCAAAATAACGCATGACCATTGAAATCGTTCGGCTGTAAAGGTTTCCGAGATTATTCGCAAGGTCGGCGTTGTAGATTTCGGTGAACCGTTCTTCACTGAAATTGCCATCACTACCAAATGGGCACTCACGCATGAAATAATAGCGGAAAGGATCTGAACCAAAAGACTTATACACAGTCATCGGGTCAATGGCCGTGCCCGCCGACTTGGAAATCTTCTCACCTTTGTTATACACAAACCCATGCGCAAAAACAGATTGCGGCAGAGGCAAACCCGCCGCCATGAGCATAGCCGGCCATAAGGCGCAATGAAATCGCGTAATATCCTTACCGATTACATGCACATTAGCGGGCCAGTATTTTTCGTAAAGACTGGCATCATCCGATCCATAACCCAATGCAGTTATATAATTCAGAAGTGCATCAAACCAGACGTAAATCGTCTGTTCTTCGTCAAACGGAACGCGAATGCCCCACGTGAAACCTTTGCGACTGATAGAAACATCCTGGAGGCCGGCTTCAACAAGGTTCACCACTTCATTGCGGCGGCTTTCCGGCTGAATGAAGTCGGGATGCGCGCGATAATACTCCAGCAGTCGGTCGCTGAAGGCTGTGAGCTTGAAAAAATAATTCTCTTCTTCAACCTGCCTCAACTCTTGCGAAGGATGGTTTGGGCAGCGACCTTCAACGACTTCCTTTTCGGTCTTAAATGCTTCACAGCCATTACAATAGAGGCCAGTGTACGACTTCTTGAAGATATAGCCTGCGTCGTAAACGGCCTGTATGAACTTTCGACATCCAGCGTGATGACGTGCCTGGCTGGTCTGGATAAAGTCGTCATTTGAAATGCCGAGTGCTTGCCAGACTTCCTGAAATTGCCGAGCCATGTCGTCGGCATATGGCTTGGGCTCCATGCCCAATTCACTGGCTCGTTGGCTCACCTTAATCGTATTTTCATCATTGCCCATTAGGAAATGGACATCCCGACCATTCATTCGCTGAAACCGGGCCTGAACATCCGCCCCAATTTTCTCGAAAGCAGTGCCAATATGTGGGCGGCTATTGGGGTAGTCAATCGCCGTGGTAATGAAAAACGTATTATTGCCGGAAGGCATGCCTGGGCGTCCTGAAGTTCCAAAATGACAAAAGTTTCCGCCACTCGAGCGGAAACCGTGCCGGATTGATTACTATCTTATTTTAGCGAATCATTGACGATTATTGAAATCAGACGTCAATTTTCTGCCGATTTCGCCGAACAAACCAAATGCCGAAGCCCGTCATAGCAAGCCCTGAAATAATTGTTGCCGGCTCAGGAATTATGATTTGCTGGCTTGGTCGAACCCCAGGCGTCACTGCTGGCGTGATCGTCGGGCTCAAAGGATTCATCCTGAAATAGGTATCCCAGTCCATCACCTGAGCAATCGTACCGTGATATTGAGCAAAACGAGCGGCATTGATCGCGCGTCTCGACCATAAATCATTTACGAACGAAGAGTTGGGCAACAAACCAGTTGCCGATGCAGGTCTCAGTTGGCTCGCAAAGCGCATCCGCCTCTGGTAAGTATTCCAGACCTGACGCAAATTCACCGGTCCCTTATTCAACGACGCGGCGTTTATTCCACCCTTCCCCGTCGCCAGTTTTGCCCAAAGCTGCTGATTTCGGGCAAGGTTCTGATTCAGCCAAGCTTCTCGCATGCTTTGTGAGGCGACGAGATTCGCCGACCTGATTGCAGCCGCATCCAGATTCATTGCGAAGAAGGTGGTTGAGAGAGCAATCATGCCCACCAGCAACCTGCCTTTGAACCGAAAAGTCAGTCGCTTCATCGCCGTAATTCCATCCGTCACAAGGCTTTGGCAGAAGTGTTCCGTCCGTCCCTGGACATTGCCGGCTTCCATGCCCGCGAAACACTTCTGTCAGTGTCTGTTTTATCGAATATTTCGATGGCTCAACTTCAGACTATTCTGGTGAATTTGTTAAAAGAGCCGATTAAAGCGATTATCTAGCCTTTGATTCCCGGCAAATAATTATTCTAAGCACAAAACTACAAAGATCTTACAGAACAAAACAGGGAGCGATCAGCCAATCGCTCCCCTGCAAAAAAACGATCAGACATTCTTTGGCACAGCCCAATGTCCATCGCGATAAGCCCGACGCAGCATGACATCGGCCTTCGCATCATTTTCAATCTTTTCGGCGACTGGGTCGAACGTCAGCACCCTGCCCACCCTGCATGCAATATTTGCCAGATGACAAAGTGATGTGGACAGATGGTTTATCGCAATTTCTGCGGTTGCTTCAGCTTTCCCCGCGATCGCGGCCAAAAAGTTATCATGGTGGGCTGGCAAGTCAAAAGTGCCACTCATCTCTTCCATCAGCTTGTTCTTCGGCCCATACATCTTCCACCCGCCAACTTTCCCTAATATGAGCATGCCTTTTGTGCCATAGAAGGCATCACCATTTTCCCAGCCTTCCTGCACATAAGGTGACCAGTCCCTCTGCTCATAAACCAGCATCCGCTTATGTTTTACAGAATCAGTCGCTGGCCATTCAAAAACGCAATACTGTGTATCCGGAAATTGCTGGTCGTCGTCGAAGAAATACTTGCTGCCGGCGGCCGTAATTTTTGACGGATGTGTATCTACACCAAGGCCCCAGCGGGCAATGTCAATATCATGAACACCATCGTTGCCAATATCTCCCACACCATAGTCATACCAGAACCGCCAGATGCCGTGCAGCATGTTTGACTGATAAGGCCGCTCCGGGGTAGGCCCAAGCCAATTGTCGTAGTCAAGATAGGCAGGAACAGGGGATGGCTGCTTGTGGCCGATGTTGCCGCGTTTCTGCGAATTCCAGGCCTTGGCGACCAGAATGTCGCCAATCGCCCCTGATTTCAACCGCTTGACTGCCTCCTGAATATGTTTGGTACTTCGGCTTTGTGTGCCCACCTGCACCACTTTTTTGTTGCGTCTGGCTGCTTCGATCATCAGACGCCCTTCCCGCAGGTTATGCGAACAGGGCTTTTCTACATAAACGTGCTTGCCGGCGTCGCATGCCAGAATCGTAGCCGGGGCGTGCCAGTGGTCGGGCGTTGCAATCCAGACCGCTTCGATTTTCGGGTCATCCAATACTCGTCGCATGTCGTTGGTGGCCATGGGCGCGGCGTGGCCAGCTTCGGTCACAGTTTTGACCGATTCAGACA
>JBILGL010000028.1:0-16457 GCA_044351075.1 Isosphaeraceae bacterium
TAGCACGACTCTTCAAGCCCCGCCGGGCCATTGGTCGGCAAAGCAAACTGAGGACGCCAGTGATTCGAAATCTTGGGACCATTATCCGACTTGCTGTATTCATGGTTGCCAGGCGTCGGCATGATCGGCAGCATGCCGTTAATAAAGCCGGCCGCACCAAACCAGTCGCCCCATTCAGCGTCCCGATTCGACGAATTAATCAAGTCGCCGGCGTGGATGATCAGCCCGGCCCTGGAAGCATCCTGAAACGCTGAGCGAATCACCCGCGACCACATACTTTTCACATCGTTCTGAGCATCGCCGAAGTAGATAAATTTAAAGGGCTTATGATTTTTTGGGCCAGTGCGGAACTGAAACCATTCCGACCAGTTCAGGCCATCGCCCACCCGATAGGCGTAAAGTGTGTCGGGCGTTAAATCTTTCATCACCGCACTATGGTATCTCGCCTCAGAGAGATCCGACTTCAGTACTTCGTTTATCGCATCAATCCGCTTCGGCGAGCGAATAAACATCGGCCCGGGCTGGGCCACCGTATATTCCACAAGCCCTTGAGCCACCGAAAGATCCGTCCGCCAGGCCACCGCCATGCTCGTTGCTGGATCCTGCGTCACACAGAGGTTAATACGGTCCGGCAGCGGCGTTGGCCGATGCGCCTCAGCCTCTGGATGCTTATGCGGCCCCTCGTGCGCCAAACTCTTATTATGTAATGAGATAAAGAGTACCAGAAGAAATACAAAACGTAATCTTTTGGCGAATTGAATCAGTTGCATGGCATTTTTGGGGCGAGAGAAATTGATCGAACAGTAATCTCGGCTGGATGAGTGAATCATACCAGATCACTGGCCATCGGTAACGATCATTTATGACCGTTTGCAGGGAAAAATGAAATCGAAAAATTGGCTCTAAAGACCAATTAGATCGCTGCGAACCGGATTCGTGTTGCCCGGGCCGAATCGGCAGGTATTCGCACCGATGTTCGCCCGCGTGGCGCCAAACCCAATCCCGGCAATTCAAAAAGGGCCTGATCGGCAGAATCGCCGCCGGTGGTCGCTTCAATTGCCGCAAGAGTTTGTGTAGTCTGGTTTTCCAAACGGAAGCGGCTGGTCATTCCGCCCTGCCCTGTACGCACCAACCGGGCCATGGAAGGGGCCATTTGCGTCTCAAGCCACGCCATCATCTCATCGCCTGCGGTATCAGCCCGCAGTGGCAGGCGCACCCGTGCAAATTTCACAAAAAGCCCACCCAAGCCTGTGCGCGATGCAAGCGACGCATCAACCGCATAAAGCCCAGCCCGCACTTCGTTTACCACATTAAAATCAAGCTTCAGGCAAGCCCATTTGGGGGCCGCATCCGTTAAACTTTGCGAAACAGGCCCTGCCGGCATGCCCATAAAGCTCTTGCCCGCAAGCATTTCTGCCAAGAGCTTCTGGCCCGGCTTTCGCTTCAGGCCGGTGGCTGTCGCCTGAACGTACAGCCTCTCTTTATGAAGACCCGCAAGAATCGTTTTGATGTTATTGTGGTCGGGAATTGCCTTGAAAAGTTCGCTGAACCGCTCGACGGCAAAGCGGTCAAACTCATTGAGCGTCTGGCTTTCCACCTTCTGGCGGCTCAGCTTCTCACCTTCCAGCCCAGCCATTTTCCAAGCGACACCCTGAGCCACCGAAAGCGAAGCACCAATCGACGAAAGTGCCACCAGCATCGCCGCCGTGGGGGCATCCTTTGTCCAGTCCGTCGCAGATTCGGCTTTTAATGATGTAACTGCTTTAAATTTCTGATCTTCCGGCGTATTAAGCTCAACCACCGGCAGCATTATCGTCGCCGATTTCCCGGCATTCAGGCCGATCGTGGCGGGGGCGAGATCGCCATCAAAAGCCGTGGCCTGAAGCAATCCGCCAAACTGGCCTGTGTAACGCGATGGTCCACCCACCAGCCAGGTTTTCTTCTCGTGTCGTAAAATAGTGCCAGGGTCAATAAAGACTGCAAGTCGTTTCTCACCAATATTTTTCAGCGAGAGCTGCACCCGGTTCGACTCAACCAGTGCCCACCCGGCCTCGGCATTCTTGCCCGCCACCAGCTCGCTTAAAAGCTGGGCCGATTCGGCGGCCACCACGATCGGCGGCGGCTCGGCGGGCGAACTGTTCGGCAATGCCGGCAGCTTATCAATCGGTTTGGTGTCGTCGGCTGCGGCGTAATTCAAAAACGAAGGGGCAAAGGCCGTTCCCAGACCGGTGCGAATGGCATCTCGTCGATTCATATCACCGATCCCTCGGCACCAGATAAGTGATTACTGGATAATGACTTGGCGTCAATGCTGCCAAGCAGTCACCGGGCGGCTGAATATCCATTTTCAGCCGACTTTCCTGCTCCATCGTCCTTAGTATCGATCGATCAGGCCAACCTACTTGATTTAAACCACTGCCAAAATGTCACACTGTAACGATTTTGACTAAACTGCCAGCGAAATCTTCCCCAGCCAGCGGCTCCGCAGCACGAGATACATCAGGAAACCGACCGGCCCAAGCATCAGCGTGAAGAAGAGGCACGGCACGACCCACTTGTGTGGAATGCCATGGGCCTGAGCGTCGCGCACCTCCCACGAGCCAATCGCGAGGTCAAAAACGAGGTAGTGTGTCCAGCCGGCCACCACCCCGACCGGATTATCAAAAAGCGTCATAATGCCCTGAAGCGTGAAAAATGCCTCAGGCCCGGCCGCGTTCGGCTGGCTGGAAGAGGCCACCACTAGTGCCAGATAGGCCACAGCCAGCAGGCCCGGAATGATCACGCCGCTCACCAGCCAGGCACCATGCTTCCACCGCGGGAAGCCGAAAAGAATGATCCAGCCCGGCAAAACGGCATTATTCACCACGGCAAAAGCCGTTTCCGCCCAGGCAGGCTCAATCGGCAGCGGCTCAATCATCGATTCATCCCTTTTCGTTATTTTTCTTCAGGCTTCACCTGGCCCACCCCGGCCGATGAACCAACGGCATCCGTCAGATCAGCCAGCGGAATGATCACAATCTTTTCAAAACCTGCCTTCTTGAGCTGCGGCTCGACCGACTTCCGATCGCCCGCAATCACCACCACTCGATTCGCTGAATCAACCAGATCAGCCATCACAGCCTTCACATCGGCGTCCGTAACTTTCGACACCTGAACGATATACGTCAACCATTCCGAACGCTCAAGGCCAAATTCAGCCAAATCCTGCATCGCCGAGAGCAAGCCATCGGGCGTGCCGAAACCTTCCGGAAAACTCTGCACCAAAGCATCTCTGGCAAGCGACAAATCGGCATCCGTCAGAGGCTGTTTGCCCGCTTTGGAAACACCGTCAAGTTCATTGAAAATCTCACGAAGGGCCGCGCCAGTCACATCAGCCCTGACGGATGTACTCACCGCCCATCGGTCGCCACCTCTGATATAGGCAAAAGTCGATCCGGCCCCATAGCTGTAGCCATTTCGCTCTCTCAGGTTCTGATTCAGCCGGCTCAGAAAGTCACCGCCAAGCGTGTAATTGCCCACCTGCCCCGGCAGATAGGTCGTCTTGTCAGTTCGTGGCTTCCACCGTCGCCCCAGCCGAATCACGCTCTGCACCGCCCCCGGCTTATCCACCAGATAGACAGTGCTAGCGTCGGCCGAAGTTGTTTCCGCAGGTCTGGCGTTTGTCAATGCTCCGGCTTCTGCCGCCGTTTTCCAGCCGCCAAGCGTCTCTACGGCCAGCTTTACCGCTTCCTCAACCGACATGTCTCCCACTACAAAAAGCCTTGAAGCAGAAGGATTTGTGATCCGAGCAAAAAACTTTTTGGAGTCTTCAAGAGTCAGCTTCGCCAGCGAGGCCATTGTGCCATCCGATGGATGACCAAACCGCGACTGACTCCCAAAAACAAGCTTGCTAAATGCCCTGCTCGCCAGGTAGCCCGGCGAATCTGGCCCTCGCTTCAAGGCCGCCGTCATCTGCGACTTCTGTCGATCAAATTCCTCAGCCTCAAATCGCGGCTGAGTCAGCATCTCCTGCACCAAGTTAAGTGCAGGCTTGATGTTACGCGGCAAAAGCGTGAGCCCGATGGCCGATTGGTCGGGCCCCACCGACACACTCGGCGTGCTGCCAAGCAGCTCAAAGGCCTCAGTCAGTTCGCGGTTCGTCTTGCCGCGTGTGCCCTTATCCATCAGCCGACCAGTCATCTGGCCGGTGCCTTCAAGCCCCGCAGGGTCGTCGATCGTGCCGCCCTCCATGACTAACGACAGATGAACCAGCGGCGTTTCCCGGCGGGCAAACCATAATTCCATGCCATTACTCAGCTTCCGCTTTTCGTAAGCCGGTGGATTATAGGCAGGCCGATCGGTTGGCCCTGGCATTCTCGACCAATCCACTACGCTGGCAGCAGGCTCCTTGAAGGGGAGTTTCGCTTCAGCTTCGCCAGTGGGCAGTGGGCCAATGCCCGTAACGGCGGCAGTTTTCTCTTCGCCTTCTTTGGCTGGACGCACCACCAATCGCAATTTTTCAGTTGTCAGATACTTCCCTGCCGCGGCATGCACCTGCTCGGCCGTGACTCCCAGCACCCGCTCAATATCCTTGCGAAATTGCTTGGAATCGCCATACTGGGCTGAGCCAATTGCCAGCGCAAATGCCAGGCTCTGCGGGTCTTCCAGCGGCTGAAAGGCCGAAAGTTCATACTGGGCCTTCATCCGGTCCAGCTCTCGCTGGCTGGGCGCAGTCGCCCGGATCTTTGCAAGTTCTTCGGCCACCGCCTTTTCCACTTCCTCAACGGTTCGGCCGGGGGCCACCGTCGCCTGCATCTGAATGTAGCCATCCACCTCCGAACCGGTGAAACTCAAAGCAATCGAAGTGGCCGATTGGTCGCGAATCACCAGCCTTTCATGCAGCCGGGAAGCATCACCCGACGACAAAATCTGCCCCAATAGCTCCAAAGCTGATGCATCAGGCGCGTTTTCGTGCACAGCGGGCCAAACCCAGTACACTCGTGGAACACTCACTTTATCAACCAGCTCCAGGCTTTTCCCGGGCTTTGGCACTGCGGGCACGGCAGCCTTCTGGGGCTTTGGCCCCGGCGCAATCGGGCTGAAATACTGGCGGATCAGTTTCTCGGCCGCTTCCGGATCAAAATCGCCCGCTAGGCAGAACGTGGCATTGGCTGGATGATAAAACTCGGCAAAGAACTGACGCAGGTCGTCGAGCGAAGCCCGCGAAAGGTCGGCCATCGATCCAATCACCGACCATCGGTACGGATGCCCTGCCGGATAGAGATTTGCCAGAATCGTTTCTTCTGCAAGTCCATACGGCACATTCTCATACGACTGTCGCCGCTCGTTCTTGACAACCTCCCGTTCCGTGTCAAATTTCTGCTGATCAAGCGCCGTTGGCAGCCAGGCAAGCCGGTCCGCTTCGAGATAAATCGCACGCTCGAGAAAGTTAGACGGCACCGTCTCGAAATAAACGGTCATATCTTCCGTCGTGAAGGCATTCGACGACGATCCCGCCTCCTGCAGCGGCTTGTCATAATTCGGCACATTCTTCGTGCCACGAAACATCATGTGCTCAAAAAAGTGGGCGAATCCGGTTCGCCCCGGCCTTTCATTGCGGCTGCCGACATGAAAGGCCATCACCACATTGACCCGCGGCACCGACTTATCCTGCCGCAGCACCACCTTGAGGCCATTTTCCAGCGAAAATTCCCGGGTGGCAACATCCGGCACCTGCCCCGGCAATGGTGCAGCTGCCAGAATAGCTAGCAGGCATGGCAAAATGGTGCGGCACAGCGGGCGAGTCAGTCGGTGCATCGGCAAAACCTTTGGTGCAAAACACTTGGAGAAGAATCGATTTCGGCGGATTCAATCAGACCGATTGGCAGTCAATAGTGAAATTGTGCGAAGTGGCGGGTGGATCGGCAAGATGGCAGAGTGAAATCAGGCACAGTTCATTGAACCAGTTCGGCTCTGGCCATGGCCAGAATCAATGATTGACCTGCTGTTTCTTGGCCATACGATTGAAATGAGGCCCGCTGTAAAGCCGATCCGCTGGCCTCGATGGCTTAATAATCAACCCCTTGCGGCTCTGCATGGCGTAAAATGCCCCCAGACAAAGCACCAAGTCGGCCACCATTGGCATCAGTGCTGATGTGTCTGTTGCAATACCCTTTAAGACCATCTCAGGGCTTGACTTAACCACCATCCAAACCAGCCACGGCCAGCTCAGAATCATCGCCCATGCCATCAGACGTGACCAACTGACCGTACGCATGATGCCGCTCCCCTATCCGCAGACGTGACACACTTCTGTCATTGATCTCTATTTATAGTCGGCTCAACAACTTCCCAACTTTGAAAAAAATGCAATTTATTCAGGTTTTGTCGTTTTTTTTTGCATTCATTCCCCCTCAATGCGCCTTACCCATCGACGCAACTTACCAGGCCATCGCATTCTGCCAAAACTGGCCATGACCGTTTCAAACTGCTCCGGCTTAAGAAAAGTCAGTACCGTTTTCGCTTGCAAAAGCACCACACACGGAACGTCACCCACCAGCAAAAAATAAGCAACCGCCGCATTCTCCGGGTTCGTGCCAAGCCTCCGGCATCGCTTCAGACCCCGGGCAAGCTGTTCCGGAATCAACTCGTCGCTGAAATCAACTCCGAATCGCTCCGCAAATCGCCCACGCGCATGCTGGCTGACAACACATTCAGAAAGGTCGTAAATCCCATATTTCCCGGGGAATAGCATCTTTTATTCGATTCGCCTGCTTGCCCTCGATTTCGGTCACATCTAACTATCTCCTGCGATTGCCTATATTAACAAGAGCAGGATCATAACGAATTGACATTGCAGAAAAAGGCCGTTTTCGGAATTTTGGGAATCGGAAGTCTGACATGAATCTGACCACGCTTAATCAGGCCTGCGAACCATTACGCCAGCAATTACTCAGCCATTCCATTTATGGCAGTCTTGGCCACGTTTCGGCCATGCAGCGGTTTATGGAAATGCATGTTTATGCCGTTTGGGATTTTATGAGCCTGCTCAAGGCCTTGCAGCAGCGGCTAAGCTCTATTTCCGTCCCATGGGTGCCTTCCGGCGACCCCATCGCAGCCCGCATGATTAATCAGATTGTGCTTGGCGAGGAGTCTGATATCGACCCCGATGGCCACCCTGCCAGCCACTTTGAGCTTTATCTTCAGGCAATGCGGCAGCTTGGTGCTGATACGACAACTATCAGATACTTTATTGAGAAGATCAATGCCGGCGAACGCTGGGCCGATGCCGCCGAAAAGGCCGGCGTGCCCATCCCTGCCCGACAATTCATGCAGGTGACGTTCCAGATCATTGAATCGGGTGATCTAGCCGCCATCGCTGCCGCCTTTACCATCGGCCGGGAAAATCTGATTCCAGGCATTTTTCGCGGCATTGTCGCTGGTCTCTACGCTGAAGGCCAGGCGCATGCCGAACGTTTTCTTTACTACCTCGATCGACACATCAGCCTCGACGAAGATGAACACGGCCCTCTGGCCTTTCAAATTCTCGAACGTCTCTGCGATAGCAGCCCAAATGCCTGGCAGTCGGCCGAGAATGCCGCCCGAGCGAGCCTTGAAGTCCGGCTTTCATTATGGAATGCAATCCATCGCCAAATTGAATTAATTCCGGCTGAAGATCATGCAGCCAGTGTATCAGTCGGCTGAATCATCAGGCTGATATTGCGGATCATTGTAATACTCTAACGATTTCAGAAACGCCTCAGCCTCTTTCTGAATTGCATTTCGCTCGTCCATTGAAACATGCTTCAGGCCCAGCACATTCGGGCCCATCCGCGGGTTACTCCGCAATTTTTTCTCATTTTCCACCAGAAAATTCCAATAAAGCAAATTAAATGGGCAGGCCCCTTCGCCCGATCGCTGCTTCGGATTGTATTTACACCCACTACAGAAATCAGACATTTTATTAATGTAAGCGGCTGACGCAATATAGGGTTTGGTGGCGGTTTTTCCGCTGTCGGCATTCAGCCCCATGCCAATCACATTCGGCAGAACAACCCAGTCGTGGCTGTCCACATACATCGCTAGAAACCAATTAGCCACCGCTTCCGGGTTAATTCCGGCCAGCATCGCAAAATTACAAAGCACCATCAGCCGCTCAATATGATGATTAAAGCCGGAATCAATCAGCCTTGAAATAATCATCCGCAGGCATTGCATTTCCGTCTGGCCATCCCACCAGAATTGGGGCGTCGGCCTCGTATGGCTCCAGCCGTTTGCATTTCGCAGATCCGGCATTTGTCGGCTATATTGCCAATGAATATATTCACGCCAGCCAATAATCTGCCGGATAAAGCCCTCAACCGACTGAATTGGCGCGCGACCTTCCCGAAATTCCATTTCCGCCCGCCGACACATCGACACGGCATCAATCAGCCCCAGATTCATCATCGGCGACATCACCGAATGCCACAGCGTACCACTCCGGCGGCTCATGGCGTCTTCATAAGGCCCAAAATCAGCCAGCCGATGAGAAATAAAATCATCAAATGCAATCGCGGCATCGGCTCGTGTGACCGGGAGCTGAAATCCCTCCGTCTTTCCGATATGATCGGGAAAATCGCGGTCAATCTCTCGCATGACTTCCTGTGTCAAATCATCTGGTTCAAATGTCATCGCAGGCGGCAGCTCGACATTTTTCGGCAGTGGCTTGCGATTCTCTGCATCATAATTCCAATCGCCGCCTGCCGGATTGCCATCCGGCTCCATCAGCAATTGAAATTGGCGCCGCATCGACCGGTAAAAATGCTCCATAATCACATTTTTTGTCGTCGGCTTCCGATATTCTGTCTGCGGCCAGAGAAACTGCGTATTTTCCAATAAATGAAATTGTGGCCCGGTTGATTTCGCGGCAAGCTCTTCCTGCAATATCCCCGTCGGATACTCCAGCGCCCGCATCGAAACCACATGCCCCCACTGATGCTTCTTCCAGTGCCCCCGCAAACCTTCCTGAAATGTCTCCGCCGAAATGCAATCGACCTCCCATCCGCCCGATTGCAATTCCATAGCATAATGCCTTAATGCACTGACATATAAAACCAGCCGCTTTTTATGATAGGGCAAGGCCGCATAATGCCGCCGAGAAACAATAAGCACAACACGCACATTTTTCTGATGGCCACCTGCCAGATGCACCGCTTCAGCCAGCGCAGGGTGTTGATCAGCCGGTAACAACTGATCAGGTAATATCCACGCAGCAACGGTAGATTTCATCGTGCTAAATCGCTTCCGGCAGATTGCCTGATTGTATTTGTATTGATAATAAATTAGGCAGAGAATGCACTTCGGCAAGTCTCGCTGCCATATAATGCAATAATCGGCAGCCATCGCCACCGATTATTGCATTAAGATCTGATCAAATGCAATTATTGAGAATTAATCGTTCAATTGCACTTTTTCTTCTGATTTTTCATTCACCCGCGACGCATGAAAATGCGGCCTCGGCATAAATCCGTTCGATTCCGGCCTCTGATAAACCACCGGCATCGGCACTGGCCGGGAAACGACCGGCAATGTCACGCTTTCAGCCACTTCGGCAGCCTTATCAACCACCGGTTCCTGAACGACTTCCGCAGTTTTTATCTCTGCTGCCTGTTCTTGAGCAACTTCCGCCGCCACTCGCTTGCCCACCAGCTCATCGCATAAACTGGCATAATCCTCAGCCCCTCGACTCGTCGGACTATAGTCAAAAATTGATTGACCAAAGCTCGGTGCCTCGGCCAGCCGGATATTTCGCCTGATTTTCGTCTTGAAAACCGAAGTCTCTGCCCACGGCGCAGTACTGTTTCGACGCTTGTCAAAAAACGTGTCCAGATCGTCCACCACTTCCGAGCCCAGCCTCGTGCCCGACTCAAACAGGCAAAGCACCACCCCTGCCACTTTCAAATCCTTATTCACCCGCTTTGAAACCAGATGAATCGTCTCCAGCAACTTTGACAAACCATGCAGAGCCAGAAAATGGGCCTGAAGCGGGATCATCACTTCGCCGGCGGCACAAAGGGCATTGAGCGTGAGCACACTCAGGCTCGGCGGGCAATCAAGCATCACATAATCGTAGTTGGCTGATTCTTCCGCCAGCAGGTCGCGCAGAATCATCTCGCGTCCTACCGTTGTAATCAGCTCAACCTCGGCTGCGGCCAGGTCGATATGGCTGCCGCACACGTCCAGATTTGCCGCCACGTTTTTCTTCACTTTGGCCAGCGGCAGGTTGTCTGTCAGAGCCTCATACATGGATGGCCCCGACCGACCCGGCATCAGCCCCAAATGCAATGTGGCATGGGCCTGCGGGTCAAGATCGATCACCAATGTGCGAAAACCCTTGCGAGCCAGCGCGGCGGCCACATTCACGGTGGATGTCGTCTTGCCAACCCCACCCTTCTGATTCAATACTGCGATGCACCGCATAGTCGTGTGGCCTCCGTGCCCATCTGCCGATTTTTTCAGGCGATCGACTCAGCACACTCCGGCAACAGTCTGGCCTGTAACGGTTGTATCGGTTTTTTTCATAAAGAAAGTTGAGCAATTTCTTTAAACGTCCGATCCCTGTAACCGAAACTCCAGCCGTATCGAAAATGATTCACTCCCTCTTAATGATTCCACGAATGTTTGCTATTCGATTATTTGAATTGGCTAGCCCTGTGAATGAGCTTTTTTTAACAAAGAGTGATCAATTTGAAGGTCGCTTTCTTGCATGATCATTTCAACTGGATGTGTGTTCCGAAGTCGGAAGGCTCGATGTTCCAGAGTTTTGTGCTTTGCAAGGCAGCGTTCTTTGAGGAATCGAAAACAAAATCTAACCCATTCGGGCAAGTGATGAAAAGTATTGAAGTTTATCCGTCTGAATATCAATCAAAAAAGGGCTGGCAGAAGGCAAGCCCCTACAAGTTACTGAATGGCATGCGATTATAAAAAAACCAGGCCCCGAAGAGCCTGGCTCGGTGTTATTACATTTTCACCAGTGAATTACTTAATGACAAGCATTTCCTGATAGGTTGGCAGTGGCCAGAGGTCGTCGGCGACGATGGTTTCCAGCTTGTCGGCCGCTTCACGAACGGCATTCATGGCCGGGATGATCACGTCGCGGGAATACTTGGCATGGGCGAGCGAATCGCCATCGGCATGATGTTCTGCGATCTTTGTCAGAGCATCCGCCTTGGTTTGAAGTTCTGAAATGGTCGTGCAGAGGTCTGTGAGCAGAGCCACCTGTGAGGCTGGTGCATCCAGACCGGCACCCTTGAGTGCGGCGACAGAGGCAGCGACTTGTGTCTGATATCGAAGGGCAGACGGCAGAATCTGCTTCTTGGCGATCTGTGCGGTGAGCTGGGCTTCGATATTGATCGTCTTCTTGTAGCCTTCCAGCAGAATTTCGTAACGGCTGTGGATTTCACGCTCGGTGAAAACGCCGTATTTCCCAAAGAGCTCAATGGCTTCAGGAGCGATGAGGTCGGGCAGGCTATCCACCGTGTTTTTGCGGTTCGGCAGGCCGCGTTTGGCGGCTTCCTGATGCCAGGCTTCGCTGTAGCCGTCGCCATTGAAGATCACCGCCTTGGATTCGGAAATGATCTTTTGCAACAACTTCTGAATTTCTGGGTTCAGGGCATCGCCCGACTTGCCAGTCTTTTCCAGCTCGGTGGCGATGTAATCAAGGCTTTCGGCCACGATCGTGTTGAGCACAACGATCGGCCCGGCGATCGACTGGCTCGAACCAACGGCCCGGAATTCAAACTTGTTGCCAGTGAAGGCAAACGGGCTGGTGCGGTTGCGGTCGCCAGCATCCTTAGGCAGGGTTGGCAGAACCGAGGCGCCGATCGTCATGGCACCGCCGGTCTTGGTGCTGGTGGCACCGCCCTTTTCGATCTGCTCAACGATATCCTGAAGCATATCGCCGAGGAAGACGGAGATGATCGCCGGAGGAGCTTCGTTCGCACCCAGGCGGTGATCGTTCGAGGCCGAGGCGATGGCCACGCGAAGCAGCTTGGAGTATTTATAAACAGCGCGGATCACGGCCGTCATATAGACCAGAAACTGGGCATTATCGTGCGGCGTTGCGCCTGGTTTAAGCAGGTTGTTGCCGAGGTCGTCGCCCATGGACCAGTTCAGGTGCTTGCCCGAGCCGTTCACGCCGGCGAATGGCTTCTCGTGCAGGATCAGTTCCATGCCGTATCGCTTGGCGACCCGCTTCATGGTTTCCATAACGAGCATGTTGTGATCGGTGGCAATGTTGGCCTGCTCGAAGACGGGGGCCAGTTCATACTGGGCCGGGGCGACTTCGTTGTGGCGGGTTTTAACGGGCACGCCCAGCTTATAAAGCTCGTGCTCGACTTCCTGCATGAATGCCAGAACTCGCTCGGGGATCGAGCCGAAGTAGTGGTCTTCCATCTCCTGACCCTTTGGCGGCTTGGCACCAAAGAGAGTGCGGCCGGCATTGAGAAGGTCGGGGCGGGAGAAGTAGAAGTTTCGGTCAACCAGGAAGTATTCCTGCTCAGGGCCGCAGGTCGATTCAACACGCGTGGCCGACGAGCCGAAGAGCTTCAGGATGCGAACAGCCTGTGCTGAGAGGGCGTCGATCGAACGCAAGAGCGGCGTCTTTTTGTCGAGAGCTTCACCCGTCCACGAGCAGAAGGCGGTTGGGATGCAAAGCGTTGTGCCGTTGGGGTTATCGAGAATAAAGGCGGGGCTAGATGGATCCCAGGCGGTGTAGCCACGGGCTTCAAATGTGGCACGAATGCCGCCCGAGGGGAAGCTGGAGGCATCGGGCTCGCCACGAATCAGCTCGCCACCAGAAAATTCGGTGATCACTTTGCCATCGCCTGTGGGCATGATGAACGAGTCATGCTTTTCAGCGGTCAGGCCTGTCATCGGCTGGAACCAGTGTGTGTAGTGGGTGGCACCATGCTCCATCGCCCACTCACGCATCGAGTTAGCGACAACATCTGCCACGTTCGGGTCAAGCGGCTGCCCTTTCTTGATCGTCTTGACGATCGATTTGTAAATCGACTCGGGCAGGCGGCTCTTCATGACCTCAAGCGAAAAAACATTGCAGCCAAAGATTTTTTTGACATCCTGGCTCAGCTTCTGTGGCTTGTGATCTGTGACATCCCATGAATTTACTGCACTAATGGCTTTCTGACGCGTCGTCTCGCTCATCTGGGAGAGGCTCCAAGCAGGTTGGTAAGCTTCAATTCATCAGGCAACGTGCCGTGAATTGAATAAAATGGGTTATCCTGGTTCAGATGCCGGGCATCTGTGCATGCGTAAGAAGAGCAATAACTATGCCAAACCAATGTCACTCTCATTTTCTGCCGTTTTCAATATCTTAATTAAATCCATATTTATTAATTAAACTTGTATTTGATGAAATTAGCAAGTAATAATCAATTGGACACCGTCGGATACTGAATCTTACAAATAAAAAAAAGTAGATGCAGAAATATTATCCCTGCATCTACTGAATCAATTGTCATCAAGCGATTATTTACCGAGTTTGGCAAAGACGGCTTTCGGATCTTTTTCAAAATCCTTAACACAGCCTTTGCAGCAAAGATAAGCATCTTTGCCGTCGGCAGAAACCTTGATCGGAACGCCCATTGAACCAAGATTCTCGTCAGATACCGGGCAGATCACCTGCGCGGTCGCTGCATCCTGATCCTTTTTTTCGGTCAGCTTCGCAATTTCTGCTTTTTCTTCGTCGTTCAGCGTCGGTTTAGCTGCCACTTTTTTGGACAGCTCTGACGGTTGAACAGAAAGTGAAGCAGACGGAACATTGGCTGGAGCATTGCTTTCGATCGGTTTCTCAGCGCAACCTGCAAAACTTAAAGCAAAGGCAACACTCAGCAAACTGCCGGCGTATCGCAGAAAATTCATTATTATGCTCTCCGATTAATCAGGAGGGCTTCTTCAGTTCAGGAGCCTTGGGGGCTTCAGCTGGCTTGGCAGCCGGAGCAGCGGCCGGAGCAGCAGCAGGTGCAGCGGCCGGAGCAGCAGCAGGTGCAGCGGCCGGAGCAGCAGCAGGGGCGGCGTCCTTCTTGGCTTCTTCCTTCGGCAGTTTGGCGGCAGGGTCAGTGCTCACGCCGCCGGTGGCAGTGCCAGCGCTGGCGGGTGGCATGGCAGAGGGGGGAGCTGGCTTCTCAGCACCGCCACAGCCAACAACAGCAAGGGTAAGAGCGAAGGCAGCAGAAACCTTCAGGCTGCGAGAAATAGACATAAGTGAAACTCCTGTGTCAAATGGATGCAAGTCACGAAGCTTGGGGGTTATCCACAGACCCCACCAGACCATCGATTCTGATTGTAATGAAGCGCGTAAAATTTCGCCAATACCCTACTCGTGAAAACTTGTCAAAAGCGAGTCGGCTCAGTCGCCACCCGAGCCAATAAGCTCTTTATCCGCTTCATTTGAAGCTTCTGCAAGACTTTCTGTCGGAATTTCCGATAGCGGGATGCCGCGATAAAAATGTCGAGGCGGCTCGCACGACGACACCCTGTCCGGTGTCCAGGCCGCCCCTCGCCCTTCCGGCACAGATGCCATCTCAGCCTGCTTCAGGTTCCGCACAATGGCGTTCACTTTGGCGTCCATGTCGTCAATCATCGAAAGCAGCATCGCCTCAAGCGTCTGCGGCAGCACCGGCGAGCCAAATTCCAGCTTGCCATGGTGAGCCAGCACCGCATGCTCCAGCCGCAGCAGCCGCTCGTCGTCCAGCGGCGGCTCCAGTCTCGCTGCTGCCGCCCGAATCATGTCGCGGCCCATCACAATATGCCCCAATAGTTTACCACTGTTGGTGTAGGTCGCTTCCTTCATCTGGTCATAGCTCAGCTCAATCGCTTTGCCAATATCGTGCAGCACCGCGCCAATAATCAAAATGTCCTTCTGCAGCGGCGGATTCATCTCCGTGTAGTAATTGCCATAATGCGTGCCGACCGAATTCGCCAGCCGAACCATGCTCCACATGTGCTCCAGCCAGCCGCTTTTCATCGCATGGTGCATCCGGCTGGCAGCCGGCAATGTGGCCAGCACTTCCCAATGTTCGTCAAAAATCATTTCCACCAGCCGAACCAGCCGGTGATCTTTGACATTCCTTCGCAAGTCCTTAAAAATACTCGACCTGAGCTCTTCCGGCGTCCATCTCGATGCTTCAATCAATAGCGACCAGTCAAAATTCTGGGCAAGCTCAGGGCTGTTTTTGATCTGAATGGCCTCTCGTATTTCAATCTGAGGCTTATATTTCGGGTCTTTCTGCGCAAAAGTCCCGCAGACCCACACCGCCTCGCCCGACTCCCACTGCTGACACCAGCGAAACAGGTCGCTGTTATTCCAGGCATTTGATTCCACACTCCCCGTCTTATCGCGAAACTTACAGGTATAAAATGGGTCGCCCTTGCCAGTCTTCCGCTGCTCTCGCGCCAGAAATTGTAAATACGCCTGAAATGGCTTGCCAAGCTCAAGCTCAGCCACTGTTGCCCATGGATAATCTTCCGTATTATTCATTTTTCCGCCCGCTCCAATTGCATTTCATTCACCAGATAATCATCCGTGTAAGCAAAAAACGCTCGTTTGACCGGATTTCATCCTCAATGATACCATGACACTCATGCATTTGACAGTGATTCGAAAAAGAGAGCGACCGGCCACCCGAAAGCCACCACCATGAATCGCCCAGACACACCGCTGGAAGCCTCCATCACCGCCGCCCGCCAGGGCCAGTTCGCTGACGGCGACTCCATCAAAACCCTCGCCGCCCGCGATTGGGACACCATCATCATCGGCGGTGGCCACAATGGCCTCACCGCCGCCGCCTATCTCGCCAAAGCCGGCCAGCAGGTTCTCGTGCTTGAAGCCCGCCCAAAAGTCGGCGGGGCTGCCACCATCGCCGAGCCCTTCCCAGGCTACAAAATGGGCCCCTGCGCCTATCTCGCCGGCCTCCTCCATCAAACCGTCATCGACGATCTGGCCCTCCCCGCCCACGGCTTCCACTGGACACCCGCCCTCTCCGGCATGTTCGTTCCCTTCCTCGACGGCCAGTCCATTCAGCTCTGGGACAACGACGATCGCTGCAACGACGAAATCCGCCGCTTCGCCCCCGCTGACCTCGCCGGCTTTCAGGCCATGTCTGCCCTTAAAGCCCGCGTTCGCGATAAACTTCGCCCCGCCGGCCCCGACGACCTCTGGCTCGACCCCGCCCCCTCCCGCGAAAAAATCGAAGCCCGACTCGGCCACGACCCACTCGCCCACAAACTCCTCTTTGAATGGTCCATGGCCGACCTCCTCGACCACTTCCTCACCAACGACCACCTCCGCATCGCCCAGCTCGGCCAGGGCGTTATCGGCACCAACGCCAGCCCGCTCGATCCCGGCACCGCCGCCGTCCACTTTCACCACGCCTCAGGCCGAATGGGCGGCATGCCCGGCCAATGGGGCTACGTCAAAG